>NZ_JALLAL010000036.1:0-30670 GCF_023062615.1 Brachybacterium sp. Marseille-Q7125
AACACCAAAGCCGCCGCCTCCCGACGATACTCCGGCGTATAGCTCTTCCGCTTCCTCATGACGACAACCTCCCGCAGGTCACCACGACCCGCCATCTCAGGTGTCAACAACAGAAGGGTAAGCCCACCGTCCGGAAGCTCGACGCGCGGGAGGTTGCGCACGTCAGCTCGCCCGCTCCGACGGGGCGGCGGGATCGATGCCACACCGCCCACGGGGATGATGCGCACAACCTCTCGATGGTGGCGAGTGAGGGAGTAGGCCTCACCCGATTCGACGTCACGGAGCATCCGTGTGGGGTTCTGGCGAATTTCCCCGATGGAGATGGTCTTCATACAGCCAGCCTAGAGCGCGGCGAAATATTGTCTTCGATTATCTAGGCGGGCAGTTCAAAAGGCTGCTGCGACAGATAACGCACCGGCTTCCCGTGCTGCTGGGCGTACGCGATCTCGCTGCGGGTGGATTCGCCGATGTAGCCGTCCACGTCCAGCACGTACACCCAGTCCGCCAGGTCGATCTTGCGCTTGTGCAACTCACCCAGCGCGATCTTCGCCGCCGAACCCTGTGAGACGCCCTCCCCATCCGCTCCGTGGGTGGGCACCCCGATGCTGAGCACGATCTGCCCGGCCAGGGTCAGCGCGTAGTTCGCCTGCGCGAAGGCGTCCCGGAAGCGGCTCGAGCCGCACAGGCACACGATCGGGGGTCGCTCCGGCGCGTGCTCGAGAGCCGTGCGCAGCCACTGCGAGGTGGGCTCGCCCGCGAGGTCCGTGAGGTCAGGGCGTATCCAGCGAGCATCGCGCAGCTCGTAGGAAAGGTGCGCGTCCGCGCTCGCCGCAGTGCCGGTGAGCACGGTGACCGTGTCACGCTTCCCGGAGGCGGAGCTGACCTTCGTGGTGAGGACGGTGAGGGTGCTGGTGACCTCCAGGCCCAGCTCCTCGCGCACCTCACGCCGCGCCGCGTCCTGGGCGCTCTCACGCCGCGGCCGGTACCCGCCGCCCGGCAGGGTCCAGCGCTCGGGATCCGCGTAGGAGTGGCGCACCGCGAGCACACGGCCCGAGCGGTCGGGGTGGCGCAGCAGCACTTGCACCCCGAAGGTCCGCGGTCGGCGCACCCGCCACCAGAGGCGCTGCAGCTGGTGGCCGGCGCGCAGGAGGCAGGGGAGCAGGGGTGATCGGTTGGGCATGGCGCGAGACTCAGTGCAGGGATGCATCCGCTGGGCCCGTGCGCCAGGCGGTGAAGCGCACCTCGAGCCCCGCGCGGGTGGGCGCGCACAGGAACGGCCCGGTCTCTGCCACGGCCTCCGGATCCAGCGGTGTCACCCGCACGAACTGCCACGGCTCGCCCACCGGGGCTGCGCGCACGATGAGGGCATCTCCCGTGCGGCTCACCCGCACCGTCACCTCGCGGCCCGCCCAGTCATCGACCGGGGCCACCGACCAGTCCGAACGCCCCGCGGTCACGACCGCACCCAGCTGCAGCACCCCGTCGGAGCGCTCGAGGCCCGCCTTCACCCAGGTCTCTGCATCCACGCGCACGAACACCCCGGCCTGATCGAACTGCTTGGGCAGGTCCCCGCGGAAGGACACCTCCACGGCCTCACCCTCGGCCAGGGGCGCCAGCAGCGCATGCTCGGTGTCGTGGATGAAGCCGTAGCTCGTCACCCGCCAGGCGTCCGAGCCTTCCACGGCCGTGACCAGCAGGTCCTCACCGTCGGTGCGCGCTGCGGCCGGAGGGGTGGTCCAGCGGCCGTCAGCCCAGGGGCGCGGGGTGCTGTGCGGGGTCGTCATCCCGTCACGGTAGCTGCTGGATTCCACGGAAGGGACTCCAGCGACCGGCCGCGTGCACTATGCAGGCGGCCGGTCAGGAGAGTGCCGTTCGTGGAATCTCCATCCTGTCCGTGGACGCGGACCAGCGGAGGGAATCGACCGCTGAGCGGCACGGTGCGTGCACTATGCAGGGCGCGTGTCGCTGAGAGGTCAATTTCCTCCGCTCGCGGTCCAGGGCTCAGGCGTGGCGCGAGGCACGGCCTGTGCCGCGCTGGCCCTGGCCCGACTGACCCTGGTTCTGCCCCGCCCCACCCCCGGCAACCCCTGGCCCGTCCTTGTCCGCCGTCAACCGGCCGCGCATAGTGGACCTATGAGCGAGACGACGCAGACTCCCGGCCCTGAGATCCTCCCCATCCCCGCAGGGCTCGCCGAGCGTGCCGCCCTGATCGGCGGCACCGAGGGCAGCCTCAGCCACCAGGAGATCCACGACTTCGTCTCCGCGCAGCTGGACGACCAGGACCTCGACGGCAAGAGCGTGTGCCTGATCATTCCCGACGGCACCCGCAACGTGCCCCTGCCGCTCGTGCTCCCTGCGATCCACGAAGCCCTCGCCGGCCGCGCCGCCTCCGTCACCGTGCTCATCGCACTCGGCACCCACGCCGCGATGAGCGAGGAGGCGATCGACCAGCTGCTGGGCGCCACCGAGCGCGGCGCCGCCGCGACCTACCCCGGCTGGGAGGTCGTCAATCACGCCTGGGATGACCCGTCCGCGATCGCCGACCTCGGCGAGATCCCCGCTGAGCGCATCGCCGAGCTCACCGGCAATCTGCTCACCGACCAGCCCATGCGCGTGCAGATCAACCGCCTGTGCGTCGAATCGGACGTCAACCTCATCGTCGGCCCGGTCTTCCCGCATGAGGTGGTGGGCTTCTCCGGCGGCAACAAGTACTTCTTCCCCGGCTGCTCCGTCCACGACGTCATCGACATCTCGCACTGGGTGGGGGCGCTCATCACCGCCAGCCGCATCATCGGCACCCTCGGCATCACCCCCGTGCGCCAGCTCATCGACGCCGCGAGCGACCTCATCGACAACCAGAAGCTGTGCTTCACCATGGACGTCACCGAGGGCGGGAAGGGCCTGGGCGCCGTCGCGTTCGGCGACCCGCAGGCCGCCTGGGCTGCGATGGCGAAGATCTCCGCCCAGACCCACATCACCTATGTGGACAAGCCCTACCGGCGGATCGTCGCCCTGGTCCCGGAGATGTACGACGACCTGTGGACCGGCGCGAAGGGCTTCTACAAGTCCGAGCCGGTGTGCGCCGACGGCGGCGACGTCATCATCTACGCCCCGCACATCACCGAGGTCGCTGCCATGCACCCGGGGCTGCGCGAGATCGGCTACCACACCATCGAGTACTTCACGAAGCAGTGGGACCGCTTCGAGCAGCATCCCTGGGGCGAGCTCGCCCACTCCACGCACGTGACGGGCCTGGGCACCTACGATCCCGCCACCGGTGAGGAGCTTCCGCGCGTGAACCGCTATGTCGCCTCCTCCATCCCGCGGGAGGTCTGCGAGGAGTACAACCTGCTGTACATGGACCCCGAGAGCCTGGACATCGAGGCGCTGCGCGAGGACCCCGACACCCTGGTGATCGACCACGCCGGTGAGGTGCTGTTCCGCCTCGCGAGCGAGAAGCAGGACCAGTGACCGCCCGACCCGCCCCGACCGACACCGCCCACCCCACCGTCGCTGAGCAGCTCGCGGGCATCTCCCGCCTGGGCGTCGCCTACTCCGGCGGCGTGGACTCCGCGGTGCTCGTCGCGCTCGCCGTGCGTGAGCTCGGCGCCGAGAACGTGGTGCCGCTGCTGGGGATCTCGCCCTCGCTCGCCCGCCGGGAGCGCCGTCTCGCCCATGAGGTCGCCGCCGTGATCGGCGTCGAGGTCGTGGAGATCGAAACCCATGAGGGCGAGAACCCCGACTACCGCAAAAACGACGCCGCCCGCTGCTTCCACTGCAAGGACGAGCTGTTCACCCGCATCGACGAGGAGATCATCGCCCAGCATTGCCTGGACGCGGTCGCCTACGGCGAGAACGCCGACGATGCCCAGCGCCACGACCGGCCCGGCGCCGGTGCCGCCACCCGCCACCAGGTCCTGCGGCCACTCGCGAGGGCCGGGATGACCAAGGCCGATGTGCGCGCGGCCGCCCGCGAGCTCGGCCTGCCCGTGGCCGACAAGCCCGCTGCCCCGTGCCTGGCCTCCCGCGTCCCCTTCGGCGAGCCCGTCACCCCCGAGAAGCTGCGGCAGATCGATGAGCTGGAGGACGCGGTGTTCGCCGCCGGATTCAGCGACTGCCGGGTCCGTCACCACGGCAGCATCGCCCGTCTTGAGCTCCCGAGCGACGAGCTGCCCCGCGCCCTCGAGCCGGAGTTGCGTGAACAGCTGCTGCGTGCCGGGAAGCAGGCCGGTTTCGCCCACGTCACCGTGGACCTCGACGGCATCCGCTCGGGCCTGTTCCACCTGCAGGTGGTGGGGCGTGGCTGAGCCCGGCCACCACCCGGACCTCGGCCGGATCGACGGCCTGGCGGACCTGGACCTGGACCGCGGGGCCCGCCGCGGCGCCCCTGAGGCTGTGCTGTGCGACGCCAAGAGCGTCGAGCAGGTGGCACGCATCGCCGCTGAATACGCCCGGTGCGACCCGGCTGACGTCGGCCCCATCCTGTTCACCCGCGCCGATGCCGAGCGGGCCGCTGCCATCCGTGCTGCCCTGCCTGCCGCCCACCATGATCCCGCCGCGCGCCTGCTCGCTTGGCCCGCAGAGGCCCCGGAGCCGAGCGGGGGCCTGGTGATCGTGGCCTGCGCTGGCACGAGCGATCTGCCCGCGGCGCGCGAAGCCGAGCTCACCGCCCGCTACCTGGGCCGTCCCACCCGTCTGATCGCCGACATCGGCATCGCGGGGCTGCACCGGCTTGAGCGTCGCCTGCCCGAGCTGCGCGAGGCCGCCTGCGTGGTCGTCGCCGCCGGGATGGATGGCGCCCTGCCCACGGTGATCGCCGGGCAGATCAGCGCCCCGGTGGTCGCGCTGCCCACCTCCGTCGGCTACGGCGTCGCGAGCGGCGGTGTCACCGCCGCGCTCACGATGCTCTCCGCCTGCGCCCCCGGCATCGGGGTGGTCAATATCGACAACGGCTACGGCGCCGGGCATCTGGCCGCCCAGATTGCCCGTTGGGCGCCGACGAGCGAGGGCTCACACCGCGGTTGAGACTCACCGGGCCCCCCGCCTACTATCGCCGATAGTAATCACCGGATGGGGGATGGACGGAGCATGGCAGCGGGCAAGCGCGAGCAGACCCAGAACCTCGGCGACGGCAGCAGCGCCTGGCTGGTCCCCGTCGCGATCATCGCCGTGGTCGCACTGCTGATCGGGGTGGTGATCTGGCTGAACGCCGGGGCCGACGGGGACGATCCCGCCGCCGCGGAGACCGCCGCCACTGAGCCTGCGGCGGTTGAGCACCCCGACTCCGTGGCCACCCCCGACCTCAGCTCCGAAGAGGCCCGCGACCCCGATGACCTACTGGCCGTCGGCCCCGTGGACGCCCCCGTGGGCATGGTCGTGTTCAGCGACTTCCAGTGCCAGTACTGCGCGCGCTGGTCCCACGAAACCCTGCCGGTGCTCATGGAGTACGTGGATCGCGGTGATCTGCGCATCGAGTTCCGGGACGTGAACATCTACGGCGATGACTCCGAGCGCGCCGCCAAGGCCCTGCTCGCCGCCGCCCAGCAGGACGCCTTCCTCGAGTACCACGAGGCGCTGTTCCCCGAGGGGGAGATCCGCTCCAGCGGCGAGCTGTCCGAGGATGCCCTGGTCGCCTCCGCGAAGGAGCTCGGCCTGGATGTCGAGCAGTTCCGCACCGACCTCACCTCCGATCAGACCGCCGAGGTCATCGCCGCCAATGCGCAGCAGGGCTGGGACCTGGGCACCATGTCCACGCCCGCGTTCATCATCGGCGGCACCCCCACCATCGGCGCGCAGCCCACCGCGGAGTTCACCCGGATGGTCGACGAGAAGCTCGCGGCGGCGGAGGGCTGAGATGGAGGTCGGCCTGCTGACCGCCTTCTTGGGCGGCGCCCTGTCCCTGCTGAGCCCCTGCGGGGCGCTGCTGCTGCCCGGATTCTTCGCCTCCACCGTCACCTCGCGCGCCCGCCTGCTGCCGCACGCCGCCATGTTCTACCTGGGCCTGCTGGTCACCCTCGTGCCGCTCGGCGTGGGGGCCGGGATCCTCGGCGCCCTGTTCATGCAGCACCGCAGCACCGTCGTGGTGATCACCGCGATCGTGCTGATCGCCCTGGGCATCGCCCACGCCCTCGGCTTCGGCATGGACCTCTCGCGCGCCGTGCCCGGCATGGACCGCGCCCGCCAGGCCTCCTCCCGTCGGGCCCCCGGCATGATCCGCACCTTCCTGCTGGGCGCCGTGGGCGGCGTGGCCGGGTTCTGCGCCGGGCCCATCCTCGGGGCGGTCCTCACCCTCGCCGCCGGGCAGGGCAGCGTGCCGCTGGCGGCGGTGCTGCTGGCCGTCTACGGCGCCGGGATGGTGGTGCCGCTCATGGTTCTCGCGGCCCTCTGGGAGCAGCTGGGCGAGAAGGGCCGACGGGTCCTGCGCGGGCGCACCGTGACCGTCGGCCCCCTCACCCTGCACACCACGAACCTGCTGACCGGCGCGCTGATCATCGGTGTCGGCATCCTCTTCTGGGCCACCAACGGCCTGGTCACCATGCCCTCCCTGGTGCCCACCGCACTGCTGTCCCGCTGGCAGGCCGGCACCGGCGCACTCGACCACCCGGCCGTGCAGATCGCCGTGATCCTGCTGCTGGGGGCGATTGCACTGGCAGCCTGGTGGCGCCACCGATCCGGAGCCCGCCGATGACCCCGTACCGCACGCCCCATCGGACCGGAGCCCCGGCTCTGCGCCCGATGCCGCGCCGGGCCCTCCTGGCGCTGCTGCCCATGGGTGCGCTCGCCGCCTGCACCGGCGATGACGAGGAGCCCGCGCCGCAGGAGCCGGGCGGTGCGGAGCTCTCGAGCCCGCCCGCGGACCTCGCCCCGGACCCGGTGGAGGTCCACGAGCGCGCCGAGGTGGTGGACTTCTCCACCCTCAGCGTTCCGCTCGAGATGGAGCCGATGATCGTGGTGGACCCCGGCTGGAGCGCCACCCCGCTCTGCCTGGGCGGGCACCTGCTGGGATACGCGAACGCCGAGGATCGCCTGCAGTTCACCGCGGTGAAGCAGGACGGCACCGTGCTGTGGACGGCCGAGCGCCCCCTGGGCTGCACCGCGGCGGCGCTCACTCGGGACGGCGACCGCCCCGTGGCGGTGCTCGCCTCCGTGGATGAGAGCACCGACGGGGAGCTGATCAGCGTCCTTGCCGGCTACGACGTGCGCACCGGCGCCCAGCTGTGGACCGGCGTGGCCGGGGCCGTGACCGGGCCGGGCCTGGTGATCGGCGAGCCCGGCTCCCGCGCGGTGCTCGACGCCGGCTCGGGATCGCGGCGCCTGGCCGAAGAGGACCTCGACGGCGGGCGGATCCTCGCCGAGCACGCCGGGACCATCCTGCACACCGCAGGTCAGGAGCTCGTGGCACTCGGCCCCGATGACGCTGAGCTGTGGCGGATCGACCTACCGGGCGGCCTCGAAGCGGCCGCCGCATGGGTACCGTGCGAGATCGACTCCGCGACCGGCTGGGCCGTGGTGACCGACGACGACGCGGCCGGCACCGTGGTGGACTTGGCCGACGGCACGATCCGCGCCGAGAAGGCCGATGCGGTGGCCCGCGACCATGTCATGGAGGTGACGGTCGTCGCCGCCGGGCCGCTCGTGCGGGGCCTGGACGCGGAGGGCGAGGAGCTGTGGCGCCACCAGGACCCCGAGCCGCTGGCCTTCCTCACCGCCGGGGAGCGCCTGGTCTACGCCGTGCGGCCGCAGGAGGGCACGCTCGTGGTGCTGGACAGCAAACAGGGCACCATGGTCCACCCCTACGACGTGGACAAGGACGCGCCGCTCGCGGTGCCCGAGCTGTTCACCGCGGACTCCGCCGCCGCCATCCGGGTGGATGACGAGGCGCGCTACCTGGTCACCACCGAGTTCGACCCGGACTTCGGGACCCGCTGAGGGGTTTTGGGGTCTGCTGAGAGGTTCCGGGACTCGCTGAGAGGTGGGGAGTGGGCCGACGAGGCGCGGACTCGCTCAGCTCGTGGCTCAGCGTGTGCCCCAGCGCGCGGCCCCGCTCACCGCTCGGCGCGCGACTCCGCTCACGGCTCGTCTCGCGGCTCGTCCTCGTCGCTCAGGCACTCGCGCAGCAGCGCCAGATCCTCCCGATCCATACGGCGCAGCAGCCGCGTGAACACCTTGCGGTGATCCGGGGAGTCCACGAGCGCCTGCTCCATGGCCCGCGCCGCATACTCGCAGCGCGTGTACTGCGCCGAATGCAGGGCGCTGCGCCCCTCATGCCGATTCAGCGTCAGGCCCTTGCGCTCCAGGTTCGCCAGCACCGTTGCGATCGTCGTATAGGCGTGATGGCCGCCGAGCGCCGCGATGAGGTCCCGCACCGTGAGGTCATCACGATCCCACAGCACCTCCATCACCTGCCGTTCAAGGGCGCCGAGCGGCACATGGACCGGAGTCTGCGTGGTGCTCATACCGAGACCTCCTGCCGGGCGCTCTTGCCGGTCATCGCCGGCGATCTGCGTCGCTGGCCTGCACGGGCGGTATGCGCCGCCAGCTTCTGTCGACTATTGAGCATAGTCGAGCAGTGGGGGAGGTGTCAGCGCCGACCGTGACCTGGGGGATAGGATCCTCGCCGTCATCCCGCGCAGGAGGAGAGCTGTGACCATGTGGCTGCTGCTGCTCGGAGCGATCCTCACGGAGGCCGCGGCGACCCTGTCATTGCGCGGAGCGCTGGACCACCCGGGGCTGTATGTCGTCGTCGTCGCCGGGTATCTCGCCTCCTATGGGCTGCTCGTGCAGGTGCTGCGCCGCGGAATGGGCCTGGGGGTCGCCTATGGCATCTGGGGCGCCTGCGGCGTGGTGCTCACCGCAGTGCTGTCCGCGCTGCTGTTCGGCGAGATGTTCACAGCCCTGAAGATCACGGGGATCGTGCTGGTCGCGGCCGGGGTGGTGCTCGTCGAGCTCGGGGCCGTGCGCGCTGCTCCCCAGGCGGCACCGGTGCCAGCTGCCGTCCCGGCGAGCGCAGGTCCGGCGGCCCCGGGGCATACCGCCCCGCGTCGCACCCGGGAGCGCGACGCATGAGCGCCTGGCTGCTGCTGCTCGGCGCAGTCCTCGCCGAGGTCATCGGCACTCTGTCGCTGCGGGCCGCCGCCCACGGCGCCCGCCGCTGGTACGTCGTGGTCGCGGGCGGCTACGTCGTCGCGTTCGTCCTGCTGTCCGGGGCCCTCGCCGCGGGGATGCCCCTCGGCGTGGCCTACGGGATCTGGACCGCTCTCGGGATCACCCTGACCGCTCTGGCCTCCCGCGTCCTGTTTCGAGAGCCTCTCACTCCGCTCATGCTCAGCGGGATGGGACTGATCGCGGTGGGGGTGCTGCTGATCGAGATCGGCGGCAGCGTCTGAGACGCCGCCGGAGAAAGAGCGGTACTGCCTGAAGATCACCGGCGCGGCCTGAGAGATGGTTGCCACAGGTTGCCGTTAGAGTGTGACCCTATCGGTGCGCGCAGGAGCGCCCGCCGACCAGTTGGCCGCCACCGCCGGGAGGAGACCCGATGAGCCGTAAGCGCGTGACGATCTATGACGTCGCCACGCAGGCAGGTGTCGCTCCCTCCACGGTCTCTCGCGCTTTCTCCCGCCCCGGCCGCGTCAGCGCCGCCACCCACGCCAAGGTCATGGCTGCGGCCAAGGTCCTCGGGTACCGCACCGACGCGCCCCCGTCCCAAGAGCGCACCCACCGCCACCACCGCCTCGGCATCGAGGTCGCCGACCTCACCAATCCCTACTTCGCCGAACTGGTCTCCGGCATGCAGGAGGCCGCCCACGAGCTCGAATACCTGCTGCTGCTGCTGGACACCGTGGAGGATGAGGCGCGCGAGCGCACGAGCCTCGAAAGCGCCGTGAACGTCGTGGACGGCCTCGTGCTCTCTGGCACCCGACTGTCCGACGCCGCCCTGAACCACCTGACCAAACGCATCCCCGTCGTGGTCATGAACCGGCGGGTGGCCGGACTGGACTCCGTCACCCCGGACTTCGAGCACGGCATGTCCCAAGCCATCGCCCACCTCGACGAGAACGGGCTGCGGACCATCACCTATGTGGCCGGCCCCGTGAACTCCTGGTCCGACGGGGAGCGGTGGCGCGCCGCTCGCGACGCCGCCCGCCATCACGGCCTGCCCATCCAGCGCCACGGCCCCTTCGCCCCCACCATCGCCGGCGGTGAGCAGGCCTTCGAGGAGCTGCGAGACACCCTCCCGCATGCCGTGATCTGCTACAACGACCTCATCGCCTTCGGGTTCCTGGTCGCCGCGCTGCGCGTCGGGATCCGCGTGCCCGGGCAGCTGTCGGTCATAGGGCACGACGACATCCAGCTCGCCCGCCTGATCGGCGGAGGGCTGACCACCATCGTCAGCCCCAAGCGCGCCCAGGGCCGCGCCGCCGTGGAGCGTTTGGTGCGCCGCATCGAGAACCCGTCGGCCCACCGCACCCCCGTGGAGGGGTCCCTGCCGGTGCGCCTCATGCCGCGCGGCACCACCGGCCCGCGCGAAGATGCCCGGTAGTCCGGGGTCGTCTCGGATAGTTCGGGACGCCGCGGAAACGCGGCAATTGCGGGCAACCAGCCCTGCGCGCGAGCCCGCATTGCGAGGATGGGCCCCATGAGCAACGACGCCTTCACTCCGCATCCCGATCGACTGCTGCCCGCCGATCCCGCTGTGCGGGACATCGCGCGCGGCCTCTACCAGCTGCAGAAGGACCAGCCGATCGTCTCCCCGCACGGCCACGTGGATCCGCGGCTGCTGCTGGACGATGAGCCGTTCCGTGACCCCACCTCGCTGTTCATCACCCCCGACCACTACGTCAACCGCCTCATGCACGCCCGCGGCGTGGACCTCGCAGACCTCGGCGTGGGACAGGCGCCTCTGGACGATCAGGCCTCCCGCCGTGCCTGGCATCTGCTGGCCGAGCACTGGCACGCCTACGCCGGCACCCCCTCGCGCTACTGGATGGAGCACGAGTTCGCCGAGGTGTTCGGGCTGACGACCGTGCTCAGTCCCCGCACCGCCGATGCGATGTACGACGCGATCGCCGAGCAGCTCGCCCAGCCCGAGTTCCGGCCCCGCGCCCTGTTCGATCGCTTCGGCATCGAGGTGCTCGCCACCACCGATGACCCGGTGGATGACCTGGCCCCGCATGATGCGCTGGCCGCCGATGACTCCTTCACCGGCCGCGTCATCCCCACGTTCCGGCCCGACCGCTACCTCGAGCCCGCCCGCGCCGATTTCCGTGAGCTGACCGATGCGCTCGGCGAGGCCGCCGACGTGGACACCAGCACCTATGACGGCCACCTCGAGGCCATGTGCGTGCGCCGCCTGTACTTCCGCGACCACGGCGCCGTCTCCTCCGACCACTCCCACCTCGACCCCGGCACACAGCGGCTGGACCTCGAGGACGCCCGGCGCCTCTACGCGAGCGCACGCAGCGGACAGATCGCTGAGACCGACGCGGTCGCGCTGCGCCGCCACCTGCTGGCCGACCAGGCGCGCCTGGCCGCCGAGGACGGCCTGGTCATGACGCTGCACCCGGCGGTCTCCCGCAACCACAGCGACGCCATGCTCGAGCAGTTCGGCGCCGACATCGGCTTCGACATCCCCGTCGCCGTGGACTACGTGAACCACCTCCGGCCGGTCCTGAACGACGTCGGCCATGCGGAGAACTTCCGCCTGGTCCTGTTCACGATCGACGAGACCGTCCTGTCCCGCGAGGTCGCGCCGCTGGCCGGGGTGTACCCCTCGGTGTTCGCCGGTGCCCCCTGGTGGTTCATCGATGCGCCCGATGCAATCCTGCGCTACCGCCGAGCCGTCTCCGAGACCATCGGCTACACCCGCACCAGCGGCTTCATTGACGACACTCGCGCGTTCTGCTCCATCCCCGCGCGGCACGACATGGCCCGCCGCCTGGACGCCCACCATCTCGCGGGGCTGGTCGCCGAGCATCGCATCCGCCTCGAGGATGCCGAGCAGCTCGCCGCCACCCTGCCCGTCCAGCAGCCGCGCGAGGTGTTCCGCCTCGACGCCGTGACGACGAAGGAGAAGGCCTGATGAACGCCCCCGCCCCGTCCGATGAGGGCCGCCTGGTCCACCTGGGCATCGGCAACTTCGCCCGCGCCCACACCCTCGCCGCGACCGCCGCGGCTGGCGGCTGGTCCGTCGTCGCCTTCACCGGCCGCTCCGCCCGCATGGCCGATCTGCTGAACGCCCAGGACGGGCGCTATGGGCTGATCGTGCGCGGCGCCGAGGGGGATGAGGTCTCGCTGATCGACGTGATCGACGAGGTCCACCCCGCGGGCGACATCGACACCCTCGTGGCCCTGCTCGCCGACCCCTTCACGGCCGTGGTCACTCTGACCATCACCGAGAAGGGCTACGCCGCCGGCTCCGACCCGGAGAGCTCTGCCCCCGCGCGCATTGCGCTCGGGCTGAAGGCGCGCCGTGAAGCCGGGGTGGAGGAGCCGATCGCCCTGGTCAGCTGCGACAACCTGACGGGCAATGGGCAGGTGCTGCGCGAGGCCGTGCTCGCTGCCTGCGATGAGCCCACCCGCGCCTGGTTCGACGAGCACGTCGACGTCATCTCCACCATGGTGGACCGCATCACCCCGAGCGCCGATGACGCGGCCGCCGAGGTGGTGCGCGAGCAGACCGGTTTCGTCGACGCTGCGCCGGTGGTCACCGAGCCGTTCACCGAGTGGGTCATCGAGGACCGTTTCCGCGGCCGCCGCCCCGCCTGGGAGAAGGCCGGGGCGCAGCTGACCGACGACGTCGAGGTCCATGAGCTGCGCAAGCTGCGGCTGCTCAACGGCGCCCACAGCCTCATGGCCTACGCCGGGCAGGTGGCGGGCGTGGAGCGCGTCGACGAAGCGATCGCCCATCGTGAGGTGCGCGCCCTGGTAGAGCGGCTGTGGGATGAGGCCCGCCAGACCCTGCCACTGCCGACCGCGGAGCTCGATGCCTACACCGCGGCGCTTGAGGAGCGGTTCCGCAACCCGCGGCTGGCTGATCAGCTGATTCGCATCGCCGCTGATGGGTCGGCGAAGCTGCCGGTGCGGGCACTGCCCGTGATCGCCGAGCTCGGTGGGCCGGAGCAGTCGCCGGGGGAGACCGCCGCCGTGGCCGCGTGGACCAGCTGGGTCACGCAGCGGGCGCGCGACGGCCATGAGATCGCCGACCCGCAGGGCGAAGCGATCGCTGCCGCCGCGGGGCGCGAGGAGGACCGCGAGCGCGTGGTGGCGCTGCTGGACCTCCTGGGCGTTGCGTCCGACGACCCCCTGGTGGACGCCGTCCTCGCCGAGGAGCCGCGCCTGCCGCGAGGGTGAGGAGGCGCCTGCCGCCCTCAACCTGATGCGCGTTTTCGGGTGCTGCGTGCCAGTTTTGGTACGCAGCACCCGAAAACGTGCGGGGGTGGGCGTGCCCTGCCCGCCGCTCACGCCAGGTCGGCCAGGGCTTCGAAGCGTTCGAGGCGTTCGCGGTAGTAGTCCTGGTGCGCGGCCACCGGCTCCACATGCCGCAGCACGGGCGCCTCGGCCACGGCCTGCTCTGGAGCGGCCTGCTCGAGGGCCAGGACGGCGGCGCCGCGCATGGTGGAGCGGGAGATCGCCACGTGGTCGATCGGCGCGCCGAGGGCATCGGACAGCAGGTGCAGCCACGCCGGCACCACACCGGTCATGCCGCCGGAGAGCACGATCCGCTCCGGCTCACCACCGGCCTCGCGCATCTGGTCGGCAATGCGCAGGAAGCTCAGCGCCACGCCCTCCATCGCCCCGCGCAGCATGTCCTGCCAGGTAGTGGAGGCACTGATGTTCGCCATCACCGCCCGGGCGCCGCCCCGCCACTTCGTGCCCCGCTCCCCGGAGAGGAACGGCACCATGAGCGGTGTCCCGGCCGATGGGGGCGCTGCGAACAGCGTCTGCGTATCCAGGGTCTCGATCTCGTAGGGCATCCCCAGCTGCTGGCGGCACCAGTCCAGCACGCGCCCGCAGTCGCTCATGGCCGAGCCCACGAGCGTGCGCTGCTGATCCACCCGGTAGGCCCACAGCCCGGAGGGCAGGGTGGGGATCTCGGTGTTCAGCAGCTGCCGGATCGCCCCGGAGGTCGCGGTGGAGATGCCCCAGGTCCCCGGACCCAGCGCCCCGATGCCCAGGTTCGCAGCCAGGCCATCGCCCACCACCGGGACCCACACGGCCTGCTCCAGCTGCGGGAACCGCGCGGCGAGCTCCGTCCCGCTCACCGGCACAGCGTCCGACGGATCCATCGACCGCCCCATCATGTCCTCGCTGATGCCCACCGCATCCAACAGCTCGGGCACGTAGTCCCCGCTGCGGCGGTCGATCATGCCCGACCAGGCCGCGGAGGCGGTGCCGAGCGCCGGCGTGCCCAGCAGCTGCGCGGCGATGTACTCCCCGAGCGCCATGAACCGCGCGGTGCGCGCGAACACCTCGGGGTGCTCCTCGCGCAGCCACGCGATCCGCGGCGCGGTGTAGCTCGAGTGCAGACGTGCCCCGGTGCGCTCATGCAGCTGCTCCACATCCAGCTGCTCGGCGAGCGCGTCAACCTGGTGCTGGCAGCGGGTGTCCGCGTAGGTGATGCAGGGGGTGAGGGCGCGGCCTGCCGCATCCACCGCAATGAGGGAGGAGGCGAAGGTGTCCACGCCGATGGCGAGCACCTGCCCCGGCAGATCCGTGCCGTGGAGCACCGCCTCGAGAGCGGTGCGGACTTCGGCGACGACCTGATCGGCGTCGATCGTGGAGGTGCCGTCATCAGCGCTTGTGAAGGAGTGGGTCTCCTTGTGCTGAAGCTTGCCGACCTCGCGTCCGCTGACGTCGTACACGGCGGCGCGGGTGCCGCCCGAGCCGATGTCGATCCCGACGACCAGCGGTCCCTGGGCGTCTTCGGCGGGGATGTTGAAGCGGGGCATCGTCGTCTCCTGCTCGCGTTGCGGGTATGCGCCCAGCATAGAAACGCCCCGCGAGCCGCGTCAGGGGCAGGCCACCGGTTGCCACGCACCCGCCCGCCACCACTTACCCCGGGCTACCGCGGGTGTCAGTGCCGTATCAGGCTTGAGACCCGCACTACGCCGGGGTAGGTGGTGGCGATTGCTGGAGAGGGTGGGGCTGGGCCAGGCCTGGGAGCGGGCGGACGCGGGCAAAAAGCCAGCCTCACCCGAGCACGGACTGCCCCAGGTACTCGCCCTCGGCGCAGCCGGGCGGGATCGCGAAGACGGCCGAGCCCACAGGTGTGGTCCACTCGTTCAGCAGGTCCAGGTCCGCCAGGCGCTGCTGCATCGGCAGGTACTGCGCGGCCAGATCCGCCTGGTAGGAGGCGAACAGCAGCCCCGATTCCCCGCCGTCCTCATAGTTGTAGGGCCGGCGGTAGATCTCCTGGTGCACGCCGTCATCGACGCCGCGGGCCCGCCGCAGGTGCGCGAACTCCGCGATCTGCGGGAAGCCGTGCGGGCCGAGCGCCTCGAAGTCCGGCTGATCGCCCTCGGCCCCGCCGGTGAGCGGCGCCCCGGTGTCCAGCCGCGTGCCCACGGCATGCTCGCGGGCAGCGCGGTCGGCCAGATCCCAGCCGTCGAGGTCCATGCGGATGCGCCGCAGCACCATCGAGGTGCCGCCCGCGAAGGGCCCGTCGGGAATCCACACCACGGTCGCGAAGTGATTGGTGCCCAGCTGCGGGTTCGCCGACCCGTCGAGCTGCCCGAAGAGGTTGCGCATCGTCGTGCCGGGGCGCTGCACGCCGGGGGAGCGGCGGAAACCCCGCTGGATCCAGCGGGTGCGAGTGAACGTGCGGGCGTCCTTCAGCAGCATCCGCGTCGCGTGCGCCACGGTCAGCGGATCCTCCGCGGCGACCTGCAGCAGCAGCTCCCCGCCGGTCCACGGCTCTTCGAGCTCGTCGATCGCGTAATCCGGCAGCGGGGCGAGCCACTGCGGCGAGGTGCGGTCCGCGCGCTCCAGGAACCCGGGGCCGAAGCCGACGGTGATCGTGAGCGATGCGGGCTCGCTCGCCATCTCTGGTTCGGTGTCCGCGAGCGCGCCGCGCCCCTGGGTGAGGCGCTCGGCGTCATCGGTAAGGATCCGCAGCAGACGGATGATGCCCTCGCGGTCCACGCCGGGGGCGAGATCCAGGCCCAGGAAGGCCGCGCTCGCCGGGGCGGGGGTCTCCACCCCCGCCTGATGCTCCCCGTGGAAGGGCACCACGTGTGCGCCGTAGGGCGCGGGGTCGGGGGCCGGGGCGGTGGGCTCCTCGCGCAGCAGGCTGCGATCCAGGCCGACGGCCGCTGCGCCCACGCCGAGCGCGCCGGCGCTGGCGGCCCCGCCCAGCAGGACGCGGCGCCGGCCCGGCTGTGGCTGCGAAGTCATGAGTCGTCCCCGCCATCGGAGGCGCCATGCCCCTCGTGCTCGTCGTGCCCGTCGTGTCCGTCGTGCTCGTTGTGTCCGTCGGGCTCTTCGCCGGGGGCGTAGTTCTCCTGGGCGCCCGCGAAGTCCTTCACGTCGGCGGTGAAGGCCAGCTCGGTGCCGTCCTCGAACTCGAGGGTGATCTCGACGGCATCGCCCGGCTGCAGCGGCTCCGGGATTCCCATGAGCATGAGGTGGTGGCCGCCGGGCTCGAGCAGCAGTTCGCCGCCGGCGGGCAGGTCGAGACCGCCCTCGACCTCCTTCATGCTCATGCCGCCGGAGCCGTCCTCGGCGGTCTCATGCAGCTGCACTTCAGAGGCGGCATCGGTGCGGGCACCCACGAGGACCAGGTCCTGGTCGGTGCCGTTGGTGATGACGCCGAAGCCGGCGGTCATCCCCTCCTCGGCAGCCTTGATCCACATGTCCGTGGTGGTCAGCGCGCCGGCATCGGCGCCGCCATCGGAGGCGCCATCGTCCGTGGCGGGCGCGGGGTCGGAGCCGCCGCAGGCGGCCAGGGGCAGGGAGAGGGCGGTCAGCAGCGCCGCACGGCGGGTCAGGGAGATGCGCATATCAGGTCCTTCGCTCAGCATCGGGGAGGGCCGCCCGGGCAGGTCGCCGGGGCGGTGTGGGGATGTGAGGGGCCGACGCCGCCCAGGTGGGCTCAGGCGACGGCCGGGACCAGCGGGGGTCCGCGATGCGGCTGCGGGGTGAGCGCCGCACGGCGCAGGCGGGGCAGCGGGAAGGTGGGATCCAGGGGCCGACGGGGCACCGTCGGCACCAGCACCGGCAGCACGAGAGCCTCACCCGCGCGGCCGAGCGCCGTGAGGGCCGTCAGCAACGTCGCCAGCAGCGTCACCGAGCTGCGGGCCAGCATCTCGCCGCGGTGCAGCAGCAGCGCGGTCACGAGCGCCGCCACGAGGTGCCCGAGCAGCATCGCGGGGCCGTCATGACCTACAAGCCCGAGGTGGCCCGCATGCCCGAGGTGTCCTGCGTGCGCCGCATGCCCGCCGAGCTCCGTCGCGCCATGCAGTCCCGCATGTGCGACACCACCGTGCCCGCCGTGCCCGAGATGCGAGCCGGGCGGATCGCGCAGCACCGCCCCGCTGGCCTGCGGGGTGCCCAGCGTGAACAGGGCGTGGAACAGTGCCTGGCTGGCCAGCACGGCCACACTGGTGCGGGGGAGGGAGGGGCGGCGCCCGGCGAGGACGGTGCACACCGTGACCGACAGCCACCAGGGCACCAGGATTCCCACGGCCGATGGGCTCGCCGCCCCGGCCGCGAGGTGCCCGGCCAGCGCCACCGCCGTGGCGAGGCTCGCCGCGAGCACACCGCGCAGCAGACGTGGCGCAGCGGCAGGGGCGGGCGGGGCGGACATGATCCCATCATGCCCCGTCCCCGCCCGCCGTGTCCGCTGCAGAAGGGCCGCGGTGATGCGAGCCTCCTCAGCTGTGGTGCATCAGCGTGGGTGGCGGGGGTTCACCGCATTGCGCACCGGATCCAGATCCGGCACCACCAGCACCGGTCCTTCGGCGTGCATGAGCAGGGTGCGGGAGACCGAACCCAGCAGTGCGGAGGCCATACGGCCGTGGCCGCGGGTGCCCACCACGGTCAGCTGCGCGCGGCCGGAGCGGGCGATCAGCTCGCTGGCCGCATCGGAGACCAGCACCTCGCTGGTGACCGGCAGGCCGTCATGCTGGGCGGAGACCGCCGCGGCATCGGCCGCGACCTCCTTCTCCAGCTCCTTGCGCTCCTGCTCGATGACATCCGTGCCCGGCATGAGGGAGGCGTACCAGCCGCCCCAGTTCTCCGGCGGCGGCATCACCACCAGCATGTGCAGGGTGGTCTGGCGCGCCGCCGCGGCCAGCGCCGCGATCTGCAGAGCGATCTCGCTGCGCTCGGAACGGTCCACGCCCACCACAACGGGCGCCTCGGACTCGACAGGCGCGAAGCGGGCCTCGCCCTCGCCGATGTCGTAGTCGCGCGGCACCACCACGGTGGGGCAGTGTGCGTGGGCGGGCAGGGCCGAGGAGACGGAACCCAGCAGGCGCCCGACGAAACCGCCGCGCCCGCGGGCACCGACCACGGCCAGGCGGGCCTGCGAGGACAGGCGCACCATCGCCCCGGCGGCATCGCCCACCTCGAGGCGGGTGAGGACCTGCCCGTCAAAGTCCTCCAGGTGCCCGAGCGCCTCCTGCAGCAGCGCCTTCGCGATCGCTTCGCGCTGCTGGGTCTCCGAGGTCGCCGCCGCGAGCGAGCCGAGGTTCGGCTGCGCAGAGGCGGGCACGGTGAAGGCGGTGGCCACGGTCAGCGGGCAGTCAGCGCGGCGGGCGGCGCGGGCAGCATAGACCAGCGCCTTCATCGCTTGGTCGGACCCGTCGTAGCCCACCAGCACGCCGAGTGGGCGGCTGGCCAGATCAGGGGTGGGAGAAGTGTGCTCGACGTCGTGCATCACGACCTCCTGGGAGATATCGGGGCGCTGCGGCGGCGTCATCGCCCCGGGGTGGACCGGCTGGTTCGCCGCCCTGCCCTCACCGTATCGCGGTGTGGGCAGGGAGGATGCGGCGGAAGTCCCCGTGCCGCTCAGGAATCCTGCGCGCTGAAGCGCGGGGCCGGCAGCGGCGGGGCCACGGCCGCGGGATGCTCCTCGAGCAGGGCCAGCGCCTCGGTGACACCGCGCTCGAGTTGCGGATCGGCCCCCGCCCCCCAGGCATTGGGTGGGAAGGGCACCTCGATGTCCGGCTCGACGCCGTAGTTCTCGATCGCCCACTCCTCACCCTCGAACCAGGCGGCGTACTTCGGCTGGGTGACCCCGGTGCCGTCCACCAGGTCGTAGCGGCCGTCGATGCCGATCACACCGCCCCACGTGCGGGTGCCGATGATCGGGCCGATCTGCATCGCCCGGGAGACGGCGTTCACGATGTCACCATCGGACCCCGCCTCCTGGTTGGTGACCAGCACGACGGGTCCGCGCGGCGCATTGGCGGGGTAGGTGTCCGGCTGCTCGTGGCGGGCGTAGCCCCAGGACCGGACCCGACGGGCCAGCCGGTCGGTGACCAGCTGCGAGGTGTGGCCGCCGCCGTTGTAGCGCACGTCCACGACGATGCCCTCCTTCGTCGCGGCTTCGCGCAGGTCGCGGTGCATCTGCGCCCAGCCGGAGGAGACCATGTCCGGGATGTGCAGGTAGCCCAGACGCCCGCCGGAGAGCTCCGCGACGCGCTCGCGGCGCGAGGCCACCCAGGCCTGGTAGCGCAGCTGGGCGTCGCTCGCGAGCGGCACCACCGCCACGCGACGCTGCTCGCCGTCGCGTTCGAGCACCAGCTCGGTGGGCTTGTCGGCGGTGCCGATGAGCGCCGCGAAGGGCCCCTGCTGCCCGACCTCCCGGCCGTCCACGCGCACCAGCACATCACCTTCGCGGGCGCCCACACCGGGCGCGAGCAGCGGGGAGCGGGCCGCGGGATCGGAGGAGTCGCCAGGCAGCACCCGGGTGATCACCCAGCGGCCATCGACGAGCGCGAAATCCGCGCCCAGGTGCCCGGGGAGCATCGGCGGATCGGCCTCATACGCGGGGCCGCTGACGTAGGCGTGGGAGGTGCCCAGCTCGCCCTGGACCTCCCACATCAGGTCCTGGAAGTCATCGGCCGTGACCACGCGCTCGAGCACCGGGTCGTACTTCGCGGTCATGGCATGCCAGTCCTGCCCGTCCATATCGGCGCGCCAGAACTGCTGGGCCATGATGCGGTAGTTGTCCCACAGCATCCCGCGTCGCTCCGCGACCGGGTCCACGGTCAGGCGCAGCCGCGCGGTGTCGATCTCGATGCGGGCGGGGTCCTCGTCCTCGACCTTGCGGGCGGCTGGGATCTGGATCCGCTTCTCCCCCTGGGCGATGACGAGGGTCTGCCCATCCCCGGAGGCGGCGAGGTCGGTGACATTCTCGGCGAGGACCGTGAGCTTGCGATCCGCGAGCGACCAGTGCTCGAGCGTCGGCCCGGGCGCCTCGCCCTCCACCCCGGCGCGGGTGGTGCCTAGCACGGTGGAGGCCGGATGCCGCAGCCACACGAAACCGCCGCTCACCGCGGTGAGGTGCGAGTAGGAGCCGGAGACGACAGGGAAGGGCACCAGGCGCGACTCGATCTGTTCGAGGTCGATGACGGTGGCCGGCGGGGTCGCTGCGGCGTCGGCCCCGGTGACGGACTGCGCGGTGGCCGGCTGCTGGGAGGGGGCCGACGGGTCGGCGCCCTTCGTGCCGGCAGCGCCCTGCGCGGCGTCCTCGGCAGCCTTTTTCTCCTCCTGCGGGGTGTTTGCGGCGCTGCCGCCCCAGCCATCCGGATGCGGGCCGAAGGGATCGGGGGTGCTGGCCTCGAGCGGGATGAGGAAGGGGCGCTCGGCGTTGACGAAGCCGAGGTCGAACACCATGTCGTCGTACACGGTGTCGAAGGTGCGCAGGCTCAGCAGCGCCAGATGCTTCCCGTCGGCGCTGAACTCCGGGGCGGAGTCCTGGTACCGGCCGCTGGTCAGCGCGACCGCGGTGGGGTCCGCGGCGCGGGTGTCGCTGAGCATGAGGCGGGCCAGCGGGTAGGACGAGGGCTGGGAGAACACGAGGTAGCGGCTGTCCGGGGACCAGGCGAGGTGGCGGATCTCGCCGCCGTCAGAGCGCCCGATCTCCTTGACGTCCCGCAGGCGCGGGGTGGCGGGGCTCTCCTGCTCCGCGGCACTGCTCGTGCTCTCTGCGGCGCTGTTCGCGCTGTCCCCGCTGCCTGCCGGGTCGGTGAGTCCCTCGAGGGTCACCAGGAGCACCCGGTTGTCATGCGTCGAGAGCGCGACGCGCGAGCCGTCGGGAGCGGGGATCGCGTGCAGGATTCGGCCTACGTCCCCGAGCTCGAGGATGACGGGCTCGCCGCTGCCGTCCAGCCGCGCGAGCGCGAGGACGTCCGAGCCCACACCGCCGTCGGTGCGGTCGGTCTGGGCCTGCTCATCGGAGACATACAGCGCGAAGTCACTGCGCCCCATCGGCCGCACCTCCCGCATCCGCAGCCCGCTCTCCCCGGCGAGCAGCCGGGCGGGGCCGCCCCGATGAGTGAGCACGTGCGCGCTGCCGCGCCACTCCACGACGCTCGCCCGCGCATCATGCAGCGGCCGCATGGCCAGCAGGTTCTTGCTCGGCGAGACGGGGCGGGGGCGGCGCGCGGCTGCCACGCCGGCCAGGCGCAGCGGCACCTCCCGCGGCTCGGCATCCAGGGAGTCCATGGCGAACAGGCGCCCGCGGGAGGTGAACACGATGCTCGTGCCGTCGGTCGCGGGTTCGCGCAGATAGCCGTCCGCGATGTCGATCGCGGTGTGGCGGCGCAGGTCGCTGCCGTCCAGGGCGACGGACCACAGGTTCGCGCTCGCCCGGTCGGTGAGCGCAGCGTCGGGGCCTGGGGTGTCGGAGGCGAACAGCAGACGGTCCCCGTACCAGGCGATCCGCAGCTTCGAGGACAGCACCTCATCGAGGAGTTTCTCCCAGGGCCGCTCGGCGTGCTGCGCTGCGGGGGCATCCAGCGGCACATCCTGCCGACTGATCCACAGCTTCACGGCGGTGCCGCCGTGGTAGTGCTTCCAGGACGCCTGCTCGCGCCGCCACGGGGTGGCGACGACCGTGGTGCCTGAGGGGTGGATCGCGGCCTCGCACGAGCGGCCGAGCGGCAGCAGCTCCGCGGTGCCGTCCAGGCCAATCGCCCACAGCTGGGCGTCTCGGGCCAGCGGGGCGCCGTGGCTGGTGGAGACGAGGATGCGGCCATCGGGCAGCCAGCCGGCGACCTTCGTGTCATTGCGCCCCCACGTGGTCAGGCGGCGCGGGGCGCTCTCGCCCTCAACGTCGCTGACCCACACCTCGGGCCCGCCGGAGGTGCGGGAGGTGTAGGCGACGTGGGCGCCATCGGGGGAGAAGCGCGGGAACGCGACGGGGGCGCGCTCATCGGTGAGTCGCCACGCGCGGCCGCCCTCGAGCGGGGCGAGCCAGACATCATCGGCGGCGGTGAAGGTGATGAGGTCCCCGTGGACATCGGGGTGGCGCAGATACCCGGCGTGGGACGGCGCGGTGGTGCGGGCGGGAGAGCTCAGGGGTGGCGTCATCGACATGGGGGCGAGCCTATCGAGCACCGCCGACGGACGGCACGGGTTTTTGGCAGGCAGCCCGCAGCCGCTCAGCCGAGGGCCTGGGCGATGACCTGATCGCTCTGGTGCAGGGCGCTCGCGAGTTCGGCGCGAGTGATCGGCTCATCGGCGTCGGCGCTGCCGGATCCGCCGATCGGCCAGGCGCTGAGCATCCCGGCGGCCTGCAGCCAGGCGAGGTCGTCGGCGGCCTCCCAGGTGGCGCCCACGCCGCGCAGGGCCGGCCGCAGCAGAGCGGTGAGCATGCGGGTGGTCAGATCCCGCGTGGCGGGTTCGGTGGGGTGCACGCCCAGGCTCGCATCGCCCCACAGGGCACCCCGGCCGTGCAGCCACAGCGCCGCGGTCTGCAGCTCCGTGTCCTCGCCGAGGTCGGTCAGCGGCACCGCGGGCAGCGTTTCGGGGACGGCGGGGGCGCCGGCGAAGCGGTGCAGCGCCCGTGCGAGCTCTCCGCGCTGCACCACGTCATCGGGTGCGAAGGCGGTGTCGGAGGGTGCCGGTAGCACACCGGTCTCATGCGCCCAGCTGATCGCTGCGGCCTGGGGATGATCTGCCGGCACATCCGCGAAGGGGCCGCTGGGGGTAGGGGCCGCGTCGGCAGCATCAGAGACGGTAGGGGGCTCATGAGTGCGGCGAGGAAGTAGCACGGCACCGGCCGCGGGCAGGGCGAGGGCGGCAAGACCGGCCCCGGCGAGGACCGCGCGGCGCGGCGCCCGGGAACGGGCTGGTGCCGACGGGGTCGGTTCCGTGGGGATCGGGGCCGACGGGGTCGGTGCAACCGGTGTCGGGGCCGACGGGAGGGCAGTCGACCGAGTCGGACTCGACGAAGCGGGCGCAGCGGCAGACGCCGCAACGGCTGTCGGCTCCGTGGCGGCCGACGGCTCCGCAATGGGCCGCGCGCCGGGACGGCCGGTGCGCAGACGGGGCGGGACGGGGCGCTTCACAGCCATCGCAGCTCCCGCATTCGCTGCACGATCGCCCAGCTCACCGCGAGGTTCCCCCAGCCGTTGAGGTGGATGTCATCGGTGGCTCGCAGCCCCTGCGGAACCACGTTCTGGGCCAGATCGTCCTGGGTGCTGCCCTGCTCCAGCAGTGGCAGGTGTCGCAGCGGCGGGCAGGTGAGCCCGGCCTCGCTGGTCAGCAGCCCTGCGATGTCCACGAAATGCTCCCCGTAGCGCTCGGCCTGCTCCGCGTTGACCGCCTCGAGGGCCTCCGCCGTCTCGGAGCCGCGCGGGTCGAACGGGGTGGGCCACTGGCCCAGCACCAGCGTGTCCTGTGCCGGATCGGCGGTCGCATCCCACATGCGCTGGGTGTGCTCGAGCACCGCATCCACCTGCACGATGTTGTTCTTGCCCATCCACAGCACCTGCCGCGCCCCCTCGGCCGTCGCGGCCAGAGCGGAACGGAAGATGCCATCCGTGACCTGCTGGGCAGGGTCCTCGGGGATGAAGGACCAGGAGCCGGAGCTGCCATCGAGCACGCCGGACACCTCGCCCACCTGCCCGGGGATCCGCAGCAGACCGGCGGGGGCAAGGGCGGGGTCGAGCTGCACCTCGACCGCGCCGCTGCGCGCATCGGCGGTGCTGAGCACGTGGATCTGCGGCGTGGTGAGACCCCGCATGAGCAGGGTGTGCTCCGACCGGGTGGCGCTCACACCGAAGGCATGCACGGGCGCGGGCGCCGCCGCGAGGGCGAGGTGCTCATGGATGCGGATCGCGACGGGGGTGTCTTCGGCGCCGCCCTCGGAGCTCATGGAGCTCGAGCCCCACAGCACGAGCGGGCGCGCGGAGGGGGCAGGACCCAGCAGGGCGCGGGAAGCCTCGGTCCCGGGCCGATGGGGATCGTGCGGCGCAGCAGGCGCCAGCGGTGCGCTGGGCGTCAGCGGTGCCGTGGGGGCCTGCGGTGCCATGGGTGCCGCGGGCGCCCCGGCCGGGGCGGCGAACTGCGGCGATGGCATCGGAACCTCCCCTGTGGCGCGCATAGGCGCTCCCGCCGGCGCCCCGCCGTTCAGGATAGGGGAGGGGCCGACGGGGCGGCCAGGGCCGCGGTGATTCGGTGTCCGTGATCTGTGACGACCCCGGCGGGTCGGCAGTGCACAGGCTCGGCAGCTCGGCCCCGGCGGGTCGGCAGCGCGGTGGTCCGGCAGCGCTAGTGGCGGCTCAGGTGACGGGGTCGCCCTGGACGGGGCCTTCCCGGTTGGATTGCCAGCCCAAGGCGGGGGCGACGTGCTCGGCGAACGCCTCAAGGATGTGGAGGTTCAGCTCCACGCCGGCCTGCGAGGGGATGGTGAGCATGAGGGTGTCCGCGCTCATCACGGCGGCGTCGGCCTGTAGCTGGGTGATGAGCTTGTCGGGCTCTGCGGTGTAGGTGCGGCCAAAGGTCGAGCGGTGCCCGTCGATCACCCCGATCTGGTCCCGTTCCTCACCGGGGCGTAGGCCGAACAGATACCGATCCCGGTCGGTGACGATCGGGAAGACGCTGCGGGAGATGGAGACGCGCGGGGCATGGGTGTGCCCGGCCGCGCGGAACGCGGCGCGGTAGCGCTCGATCTGCTCGGCCTGCAGGTCCCCCAGGCTCGCGCCGGTCGCCTCGGTGAGCAGGGTCGAGCTCATGAGGTTCAGGCCCTGTCGGCCCGTCCACTCCGCGGTGTCGCGAGAGCCCGCACCCCACCAGATCCGATGGGCCAGGTCCTCGCTGTGCGGTTCGATGCGCAGGCCCTGCCCGGGGGTGACGGGTGCGCCGTAGGGCCGCTCGGCGGCGCGGGCCATGCCCGCGCCGCGGATGGCCTGGAGGAACACGTCGAACTTCTCGCGCGCGATGTCCGCGCCTCGAGGGTCGGTCGAGCCGGTGTAGCCGAAGGCCTCCCAGCCGCGGTCGGCCGGTTCAGGACTGCCCCGTGAGACGCCGAGGGCCACGCGGCCGTCCGCGATGAGGTCCAGCGCCGCGGCCTCTTCGGCTAGGTGAAGAGGGTTCTCGTAGCGCATGCCCGGGTTGTAGCACCCGTTGTCAGCGTCGGCGCGCTTTACAGCACAACGCTGACGGCAATCCTGGCTGGTTTTCGATGAAGGCGGCTCTTCCTGCGCTGAGCGTCGGTGCGATGATCGCGCAACCCGGCGGTGCTCCACCCTCATAGAGGCGCATCAAGTACTTCGCGCAGCTGATCGACGGTGGGCGAACCAGCCAGCCCGGCAGGAGTGCGGAACACTCGACAGGCGAGCCCCACCGGCGTGTGCTCGTCGGCGAAGGGGTCGGAACCGTCAATGAGGACGGTCGGGGACCCGTGGAACCCGAGGCGGGCGGCGTCCTCGGCAGTCTCGACTCGCTGATGCACGACGCGGACGTCCGATCGGCCGTCGAGGGCCTCGGTGAGCCGCCGGTCGAGCACCTCCCAGTTCGGGCACCCGTCGAAGTACTGCAACGTGATCTCCATGATCCACTCCTCTCAGGCTCTGTCCGCGCGGACCGCGGCCGGTGACGCCGTCTCAGGCGACGCGGCCGCCGCTTGGCTCTTGCGGGCACGCGCGGCGCGCAGCCCGTTGGCGATGACGACGACCTCGGCGACCTCGTGGACGAGCACGACTGCGGCCAGGCCGAGCACGCCGGTGATGGCCAGCGGCAGCAGCACGGTGATGATCGCCAGGGACAACACGATGTTCTGGTTCATGATCGCCCGGCCGCGGCGGGCGTGCCGCAGCGCCTGCGGGATCAGGCCGAGGTCGTGTCCGGTGAAGGCGACGTCGGCGGACTCTATCGCGGCGTCGGAGCCGGTCGCGCCCATCGCGATGCCCACGGTCGCACCGGCCAGGGCGGGGGCGTCGTTGATGCCGTCGCCGATCATCGCGGTGGGTGACTGCTCGGAGAGCTGGGCCACGATGCGGGCCTTGCCCTCCGGCCGCAGCTCGGCGTGCACGTCGCCGATCCCGGCGATCTGCGCCAGGGCGTGGGCGGTGCGGGCGTTGTCTCCGGTGAGCATGCTCACCTCGACGCCCTGGCTCTTCAGCGTGCGCACGACGTCGGGGACCTCGGGGCGCAGCTCGTCGCGGACCCCGATCGCCCCGGCCAGGCGGCCGTTGACGGTGACGAGCACGCAGGTCTGGCCCTCGGCCTCCAGGTCCTCGACCCGGGCCTTGAGCGGTCCGGCGTCGATCCAGCGGGGGCTGCCCACGCTCACCCGGAGGCCGTCGACGGTGCCGCCGATGCCGTGGCCGGCCTCCTCCGTCACCTCTTGCGCGGCGGGGGCTCCCTGGCCCGCGGTGGCGATGGCGGCGGCGAGAGGGTGCGTCGAGTGCTGCTCCACCGCCGCGGCCCAGGCGAGCACCTGCGCGTCGTCGAAGCAGTCGGCGGCGACGACGGCGGTTACCTCGGGCCGGTTGCGGGTCAGGGTGCCGGTCTTGTCCACGGCGAGGTGGCGGATGCCGCCGAGGCGCTCGAAGGCGGCACCGCTCTTGATGACGACGCCGAACTTCGTCGCAGCCCCGATCGCGGACACCACCGTGACGGGCACCGCGATCGCCAGCGCGCACGGGCTGGCCGCGACGAGCACGACCAGGGCGCGGGTGATCCAGGTCTCCGGGTCGCCGAGCAGCGAGCCGAGCACGCCGACCAGGACGGCGAGGACCATCACGCCGGGCACCAGCGGACGGGCGATCCGGTCGGCGATGCGGGCCCGGTCGCCCTTCTCGGTCTGGGCCTGCTCGACCAGCTCCACGATGGTGGTCAGCGAGTTGTCGGTGCCCGCCGCGGTCGCCTCGACCTCCAGGACCCCGGCGGTGTTGATCGCGCCCGCCGACACTGCATCATCGGGGGCGACCTCGACCGGGATCGACTCGCCGGTGATCGCCGAGGTGTCCAAGCTGGAGCGACCGGACCGGACAGTCCCGTCGGTCGCGACCCGCTCGCCGGGGCGGACCAGCAGCACGTCGCCGACGGCGATCTCCTTGGCCGGGACTTCGACCGAGGCATCGTCGCGCAGCACGGTCGCGGTCTCCGGCACAAGCTTCAGCAGCGCGCGCAGGCCCCCGCGGGCGCGGTCCATCGCCTTGTCCTCCAGGGCCTCGGCGATCGAGTAGAGGAACGCCAGTGCGGCGGCCTCTTCGACGTAGCCGAGGATGACCGCGCCGACGGCGCTGATCGTCATCAGCAGCGCGATCCCCAGCTTCCGCTTGACGAACAGGTTCCGCAGAGCGCCGGGCACGAACGTGTACGCGCCCAGCAGCAGGCCCGCCCAGAACGCGACCAGCGCCGCGACGTGCAGTTCCGACCACTCCAGCACCAGGCCGGTGCCGAACGCGACGCCGGAGAGGATCGGCACCACCAGACCCGGATCGCGCCACCACGGGCGCTCGGCCTCCTCGGCCTCTTCGGCGGCACTGGTGGTCGGCTCGTCGCAGCCGCAGGCGGCGCTCACGAGGCGTCCCCTGAACCGGTCGCGGCGCAGCAGCCGGGCACCGAACAGTGCGGGTCGATGCACGGCGCGCTCTCGTCCACCGCGAGCGTGACGTCCACCAGCGCCGTCAGCGCCCCGGCCAGGTGCGGGTCGGCGATCTCGTAGCGGGTCTGGCGGCCCTCGGGCTCGGCGACCACGATCCCGCAGTCGCGCAGGCACGTCAGGTGGTTGGACACGTTCGAGCGCGTCAGCCCCAACTCGCGCGACAGCACGGCAGGGTGGCTCGGGCCGTCGAGCAGGGACATCAGGATCTTGGAGCGCGTCGGGTCGGCCATGGCCCGGCCAAGCCGGTTCATGACGTCGAGGCGCGAAGCAATAGTCAGCATGCACTGAACTATACAGTGCACGCTGACCAATCGTCCAGATGCAGGGGCTGCCGCACGCGCTCCGCGCGCTTGCCCTCGGGAATCGCGGTCACCTCTTGCGCCAGCTCGGCCACGTCGGCATCCCGCGGCCCTTCCACGTCTCCACCAAGCCGGCGACCCAACGCACGGACGCGAAGAGGGCGTAACCGGCCCCGGCGAGGCCAGCGCCGACCGCGAGCCAGCGCCCGATCCCGAGCCACACGCTCCCGTCCACGTCCACCGCCCACTGAGCGCCCGTGATGAGCCCGGCGATGCCCATCCAGAGCCCGGCGACGACCACGACCACCGGCAGGAGGGCGAGGCGCATCGCTGCGGCGACCGACCAGAGCTGACGGGCCCCCAGCGTCGCCGTGGCGGCGATGATCCGCTCGGCGCGCTCGTTCGACGCGTCGATGTTCGCCGTCATCGTGGCCGAGGCCTCCCCGGCGACCTGCTCGACCGCCTTCTCGACCCGCTCCTCGGTGCGCTTCTCGATCCGCTGCACGGCACCGCCGACCTGGCTCACGAGCTTCTGGTTGTCCTCGGCCAGGGACTGGAGCTTCTCAGCCGCCGAGGCCGTAGCTGCTCGATTCATTTGCGCTTCGGCGATCAAGCTCTGCGAGGCGCTCTGCAGCTGCTTCCCGTCGAGACTCTGCGCGAACTCTCTGAGCGTGCTCTCGATCTCGCTCAGTCTGCTCTCGACGCTCTCGATCTGCGGCGACTTGTTGACGGACGGCTGCAAGGTCGACGGCAGGCCCTTCAGCTCCTCCTTGACGGTTTCCTCGATCGCGATCCGCAGATACGACTTCAGTCCGTTCACGGCCTTCGTCTGCCTGTTGACCGCTGCGATGACGTCGGCGTTCGTAGGCTCCGACAGATTCGACGCCGTCGAGCTCGGCTCGGTCTCCTGCTGCTCGTTATTTCGTCGAGAATGCTCATTGCTCTGCTCCTTCGGTCGGTTGTTCTCGTGGAACTCGAAGATTTGCTGTGCGCCCTCGGCGGTGAACTCGGGCGTCAGCCCGGATGCTTTCTTCCGGCCGAGCTTGCCGTTGTCGGCCCGGCGCATCTTGTACGTCCAGCCGTCACGCTGGGTCTCTGCGAGGGCGACGCCATGCTCGTCGAGTACCTCGGTGAATCCCGCCCTGTCCACTGACCGCTTGTCCCGCAGCGAGGCGGCGACCTTGTCCCCGAGGATGCGCTCGAATCCGACTGACGCGAAGTCCTCCTGGCGCTGCGACCAGTCCGGCTTTGCTTGCTCCGGCGACGGGAGGACCTGGCACCCCTCGTCTTGCATCAGTTCGTCGTTGGCCTGGCGCAGGCCGTTCTTCCACGACGTGTTCCGCTGCAGCGACTTCCCGGTGAGGTTGTCGTGGTTGATGACGTAGATGTGGTTGTGCAGGTGCCCGCCGGCCGAGTCGGCGCGGGTGACCACGAGGTGATCGGCCGAGTGCATCCGCTCCGCGAGCTTCACGCCCAGCTCATTGACCCGCTGCACGTGCCCCCGGTCGTTCTTGCCGAACTCGTCCGGCGAGAAATTCTGCGTGTACGAGTACAGCTCGTTCTTCCGCCCGTGGGCCCTCGCCAGAGCCTCTGCGCGGGCGACGAAGGCCCACGGCGACTCCACCGAGCACGACATCGCTGCGGCACGATCGGTGCCGGTCTGGACGTGCTCTGTGCGCTTGTCCTTGTCGTTGCCGTACAGCGCGTACCCGACCGAGTCGCTGGCGGACCGCGACGGCTTCACGTTGACCGTACTCATAGCGCCGTCCGATCCCCGAGCTGTGCCCGCACGGCATCCATCGATTCCATGACCTCGCGCAGCAGATCGTCGTCGAGGGCACCACCGCGACGCACCGCCTGGTTCAGGTTGATCCCGATTCGGCGCACCTGCTCGACCGCCTGACCCAGCTCCGGCGACGGCGTGGAGGCCGCCGCGACCTCTAGATGCCCGAGACCGTCCCGGCGGGAGTCCAGCGCGTCGAGAATGACCGTGCGTACCCATTTGCTCGGCTTCACACCGAGCCTGCGAGCACGTCGCCGAACCGCTTCGCGCTCCGCCTTCGTGAACCGCACGTCGATGCTCACGTCGCGATTCGCCTGGGGCTCATCGACTCCATGACCATCATTGGTGTTGGGAGCCGTACGGTCAGGGCCAGCAGGGTACTTGTAGCGCATGTCGATCACGCCCGTGCCCACTTCGATCCGCTCGGTGCGGGCGGCGATCGCGGAGAGCAGCGGCATGGGTGCGGCGGACTGCTGCGCGAAGTGGTGGACGCGGAAGTAGGCGCCGTTGACGCCCAGTTCC
>NZ_JALLAL010000037.1:0-30252 GCF_023062615.1 Brachybacterium sp. Marseille-Q7125
CGCTGCGGACTCCCCCGCCCCCGCTGCGGAGCCGGCCCCGACCGGTGGGGTGCGCATCAAGAACGCCGCGACCGTGGTGCCGCTGGGGCCGGCGGCAGCGCGTGAAACGGAGCCGGCGCATGAACCGGTGGCGGCCCCGGCCCCGCAGCCGGCACCGGCGCCGCAGCCAGCGCCCTCCCCGCAGCCCGTCCCGGCCACGCAGCCCGCGTCCCCGCTGGATGAGCAGCTGGATGAGGACACCGACGACGGCTCATCCCGTCGGACCTGGTTCGCGTGCGGTGCCTGCGCGCTGCTGGTGCTGCTGATGGTGCTCGCGGCCGCGATCGGCGGGCGGGCTCTGCTGGGCGGTGATGAGGACGAGTACCGACGCGACTCGGATACGAGCGGTGCGCAGACCCCCGGCGAGGAGGAGAAGTCCGCCGACGGCGAGGAGCCGAGCGAGGCGGAGCCCTCTGAGGACCCCGTCTCCCCGGCCCCGGATGATGCGCTGGAGCTGTCCACCGTGCAGTCCCCCACCGGGAACCTGCGCTGCGCCCTGGACGGCGAGGACGTCGGCTGCTCGGTGATCGAGCAGGACTACGCCGAGGCAGGGCTCGAGGACTGCTCCGAGGGGACGTTCTCGATCCGCAGCGCTGGCGGTGAGGAGGCGGCCCTGGAGTGCGGCACCACCTTCGGCTCCGAGGAGGCGACGGTGCTGGAGTACGGCACCAGCGCGACCGACGGCAAGGTCGCCTGCCGCAGCGAGATGGAGGGCATGACCTGCTGGCACGTCATGACCGGCAAGGGCTTCTTCATCAACAAGGCCACGTACCGGACGTTCTGAGCGATCGGATCAGACCAGCAGATCCACGCTCGACATCACCAGGAAGATCAGCCCGGCGCCCATCGCGATGATGCCGATGATCTCCATCGGAATCCAGAACACCGAGTGCTTGGGACCGCCCTTGATGCTGCGGCGGCCCTGCTCCAACACGCTCTCGATCATCCCCTGGGCCTCCTCGCGCGAGGAGGGCTGCACATTGTCGACCACCAGGGTGCCCTGCTCCGCGGCCTGCTCCAGACGGGGCCGCTCAGCCTCGGCCCAGGCATCGGCCCGGCGCGCGGGGCGGGTGTTGTTGAGGTACCAGCCGTGCGCAGCAGTCATCACCCCACCGAGCAGCAGACCCAGCGGCATCAGAACGCTCGTGGCCGTCGCCGACTCCAGCACGGCGGTGCCAATGACCCCGCCCAGCAGCGCGAGCATCGCTCCGATGTACACCACGGCCAGGATGCCCCAGCCCTTCCAGATGATCATGAAAGTTCCTCCCTGCCCACCCCGTCAGCGAGCACCGGGACGGGAGTGTAGCGGGCGGAGGACGACGGTGCGGTCCGGGGCAAGACGCTCTTGAATCACATCTACAGCAAACCGAACGTGGAGACCCTCCAGGCGCATGCGGAGGAGGAAGAACATTTCAAAAACAAAGCGCCCCTCCTTGTTCGTTGGAGCGAAGTGGCTAGGGCCGCATGGCACCATGGGGAGATGTCCCCACGAGTCTGCCGCGTATCGGAGCAGAGTCGGGAAGAAGGACACCGATGACTGCTACACCTCATGCCCCACGCACGAGCTCGCGCCGTGCAGATGCCGGCCGTATGCGCTCAGGGCTCGCCCTGCTGGCGCTTGCCGTTCTCGCGCTCCTTGTCACGGGCATTGCCGCCGTGGCGGTGTGGGATATCGCGACGATCACCGCGGTGCTGCCCCCGGGACCAGACACTGCGGACCCGAACGTGCACGAATACGTGAACACGCCGGCTCTGATCGGTCTGATTCCCGTCGGTCTTGCCGCCGCGCTCGGGCTCGGCGGCCTGGTAGTCGGGACCCTCTCGCTCGCCCGGCGGCGGGGTCGCTGGTGGCAGCTCACTCTTCCCGGTGCCGCGATCATCCTTGCTTTGCTGGGCCCTGTGGCCGCCGCATCGGTGGCAACGCCGACCTTCTGAGCCGCGAGATCCGGCGCACAATACCCCACGGAGAGCTGGAGACGGTGTGAGATCTCAGGACATCGTTCGCCTATGTCTCACGTCATCGTTCGCATGCTGTCGGGGGTGGTGACCGCGGCGCGTCTGGGGGTGGTGTCTAGCTGTCCCGCATCTGACTATGCGGAAGAGCCCGTGAGTTGCTGGGCTGATCTGAAGGAGTCTGATCACCCCTTCCTGCCTGCCCCACAGCGAGCACCGGGACGGGAGTGTAGCGGGCAGAGGGTGGTATACGAGGAACTCCACCCTTGACATGCATAGCACATGCAACTCATGCTCTACGCATGACAACGATGCAGATCCGGAACGTGCCCGAGGAAACCCGCCGCGTGCTCAAGGCACGGGCCGCCGCCGAGGGGCGTTCTCTCAGCGACTACCTCTTGCAGGAGGTCAATCGCCTCGCTGCCCGCCCCACTCGCGCCGAGTTGCTGCGCCGCATCGAGGATCGCGGGCGGATCAGCAACCTGCCCCCGTCCGCTGACGTTCTCGCTGAAGCTCGATCAGAGCGATGACTCTCGTCATCGACGCTTCCGCGGTCGCTGACCTGCTTCTGCGGGAGGAGGACTCTGCGGCTCTGATCGGCGCAATCCAGGGGCATGACCTCGTCGCCCCGGAGATGCTCGTCGCCGAAACGCTCTCCGTCATTCGCGGCTGGACGCGATCAGGAGCCATCAGCACCGAGCGCGCCCGCGGCGCGCTCGACGACTTTTCCCACGGGGATATCGAACTATTCGGCCTGGCGCCACTACTCCCCCGGGCCTTTGAGCTTCGTGATCGGGTGAGCGCCTACGACGCAATGTATGTGGCTCTCGCCGAGCATCTGGGCTGTGCGCTCCTTACTCGCGATGCGCGGCTCGCCCGCGCCGTGCCGGAACTGGCCGTCTACTGCTAAAGCACAGTGCCGCCACAGCTGCAGTTGAGAGCTGGAGACGGGAATCGAACCCGCAACCACCTGTTTACAAGACAGGTGCGCTACCGTTGCGCCACTCCAGCGGACAGGGGCCGATCCGGGCAGGATCGGTCCCTGCGAGTGTAGAGGGGATCAGGCCCCGCCGTCGGACGCACCTCCCGCGTCCGAGGCGCCACCACCATCCGAGGCATCGCCGGACAGCCGCTCGGTGAGAGTCGCCTTCAGCGCACCGGGCTCATACATCATATTGTTGCCGCCCCACGACTCGCCATCGATGCTCACGAAGGGCGTACTATTGTCGACCTCCTTGCCGTACGGGTCCGAGACCTCATCCACCCAGCGGTCGTAGGTGCTGCCGCGCATGCACGAGCGCACCTCCTCGGATGCACCGGCCTGCTGGGCGAGGTCGAAGATCTCGTCATCGTCCAGGCCCGCGCTGCCCTCCGTCGGCTGGTTGTCGAACATCAGCTTCTGGAAGGCGAGGGTGTTGTCAGGGTTGTCCTCGTACACGCACACCAAAGCGTTCGCGGACCGGGTGGAGAAGTCCCCGGAACGCGACTTGGTGTCCAGGAAGTTCCGCAGCACCAGGTTCAGCGTGATGGACTCGTCGTCCACGAACTGCGCGAGATCCACGCCGTTGGCCTGCTCGAATTCACCGCAGAAGGGGCACATGAAGTCGAGGTGGACCTCCACCACGGGGGCGCCGGAGTCCTCCGGGGCGCCGAGGGTTAGGTAGGGCTGGTCCGTGCTCATACCCTTCGGGACAGCGACGGGGCCTTCCGGCTGCGCGGCCCGATACACGAGGAAGCCCGCGCCGGCTACCAGCACGAGTGCCACCACGGTGATCGCCGCGATGACGATGGTGCGGACGGTGCGCTGCCGACGCAGCTCCGCCTGCCGCTGCTTGCGCAGGGCTTCGCGCTGCGCCTCGCGGCGCTCGGCAGCGGACTGGGACGAACCGGACGCGGCCATGTGGACTCCTCGCCCCGCACGTGGATGCGGTCGGTGACAGAACGTCCTGAGCCTAGCGGGGGCAGCGGGGCGAGAGGGTGATGGTCTGCACTGCGAGTCCCGGATGTCAGCGGCGCCACAGCGCGATATCGGTCAGGCGCGGCAGCTGGGAGAAGGGGAAGTAGTCGACCGCGCCGCCGCGGGCGAGGATCGTGAACGCCACCGCCCCCAACAGAAGCAGCAGCAGCACGAGCACCACTGCGCTCCACAGCAGGTCCGGAGCTGCCGCGTCGATCATCCGGTGCGCGCCATCGCGGGTGGCGCGGCTGCCGAGCCCCACCCAGGTGATCAGCAGTGTCACGGCGATGGCGATCCCGAAGGCCACCGCCTCCGGTGGGGGCGCACCGGCCAGCAGGGTCCAGGCGGCGTCGGTCGCGATCCCCACCAGCAGGCCCAGCAGCAGCGGCAGGATCACCTGCAGCGCGGTGACCACGAGCCCCCAGGCGAAGCGCAGCGGGCTCAGCAGCCCCGCCTGCCATTGCGGCCCACTTCCCGTCACCCCGCGCATCCGTGCCCCGGCCACGGCGCGGTGACCGCCCTCCCAGGTGCGGGAGATCGCGCCGAGCAGCAGCATCATCCCCAGCGCGACATACGGGGCGAGCGCCCCGAGAGCCACCAGCAGCAGATGCCCGGTCCACATCAGGCCCGGGCGCCGCGGGGGTGCAGGCACCGGCGGCGGGTACATCTGCTGCGGCGGGGCCGGGACGATGTGCGGCGGCGGCTGCGGGATGGCCTGCTGCGGCGCGGGCATCTGTCGCGGCGGCATGGGCTGCGGCGGCATCGGCGCGGGCTGCGGATCCGGGATCACCGGCAGCACCGCCGTGGGCGGCCCCGTGACAGGCAGCACCTCCGTGGCGGGCTCCTCCGGGGTGCGGGTGATGGGCAGCGCTTCCGTCGGCGCCTCCCCGGGGCCCTCCGGGATGTGCGGCAGCGCCTCGGTCGGCTGATCCGTCGGCCCCGGCGTCGGGGTCGAGTCCTGGGACGGTGTGGTGATGGTCGGCAGCACCTGCGTGGCATCGTCCGCGCGCGAGGTCGCTGCGGCCCCGGCTGCGGCCCCGGCAGCGGCCCCCGTCCCGGTGGTCAGCACCTCCGTCTGGCCCGGGTCGTCGTAACGGCTGAGGTCCAGCTCCGCGAGGCGCTCGAGCAGCTCCTCGGGGATGGGGCGCTCGGCCGGATTCGCGCGCAGCGCGGAGCGCAGCCAGGCGGCGAGCTCGCTCGGTGTCCCCTCCACGTCGATCTCCCCACGCTCGGCGCGCAGGAACACCAGGTCCGCGCGGCCGCTGCCGAAGGGTTCACGGCCCGTCGCCGCGAAGGCCAGCAGCGCCGCCCAGGCCCACCAGTCCCCCGCCTCCCCGGTGTGGTCGGTGCGGATCACCTCCGGGTCCAGGTATGCGGCAGTGCCCATCACCAGACCTGTCGAGGTCAGGCGCGATTCCTCCGCCGCGATCGCGATGCCGAAGTCGATGATCACCGGATCCAGACGATCCCCGTCGGGATCGAAGCCCATCAGATCCGCGTCCGTGGCACCGCGCAGCATGACGTTAGAGGGCTTGAGGTCGCGGTGGATCACGCCGGCACCATGGATGTCCCGCAGCGTCTCCCCCAGCACCAGGCCGACCTCCCGCACCGCCTCCGGGTGCAGGCCGCCGTGATCGCGCACCGCATCCTCAAGGGTGGGGCCGGGGATGAACTCGGTGACCACGAACGCATCGGCGGACTCGAGCTCCGCATCGAGGATCCGCACGATGTTGGCATTGCGGACCAGACGCTGCGCCCCCACCTCGCGGGCAAGACGCGCACGGGCTCGCGGATCATCGGAGATCTCATGGCGCAGCAGCTTGATCGCCACATCTTGGCCGTCGGCGTCCGTCGCCCGGTACACGATCCCCATGCCGCCGGCGCCGATGCGACCCTGGATCTCATAGCCGGATTCCTCGGCGAGCGCCACCAGACGCGGGTCGCGGGACCCGGGGTGGCGGCGCACAGGGCGAGGGGCGGACATGATCGCCATGCTACGAGGACACGCCTGACCCCGCCCGGCATCGGCCCCGGATTCACCGTTCTCCCACGTGTCATCCGCGCGATGCTCCCGAGACGGCCCGATATGGCCGCAGGCGTGAGATGATCCCGTCGGCGGCGCGGTGGGTGCCGCCACGGGACCGCCGCGGACGGCCCGTCGGATCCGAAAGGGGACCCCATGCGCTCGAACCTGTTCGATGCTGCCAACCAGGAGCGGCAGACCACCGATCGGTGGGCTCTGCAGTCCTCCAAGATGCTGCGCTGCACGCTGCATCCGCAGGCGCCGGAGATCGTCTCTGCCGCCGGGGCGATGGTCGCCTACCAGGGACAGATGGACTTCTCGTACCAGGGCTCCGGCGGTGGCATGAAGCTGCTGAAGAAGATGGCCACCGGGGAGGGCGCCAATATGATGCGCACCCGCGGCCACGGTGAGGTCTTCTACGCCCGCCACGCCGAGGAGATCTTCCTGATCCAGCTCGAGGGCGATGCCCTGACGCTGAACACGAAGAACATGCTGGCCTTCGACTCCACCATCCAGTGGGATATCCGCTCCCTGGGCGGGGCCGGGTTCATGGCCGGAGGCCTGTTCAACCTGTTCCTACAGGGTCAGGGCATGGTCGCCGTCACGAGCGACGGTCCGCCGATGCTGCTGGACTGCTCGCAGCAGCCCACTTTCGTGGACCCGCAGGCAGCGGTGTGCTGGAGCGCGAACCTCACCCCGCAGATCAAGAACGACTTCAAGATGGGTTCCCTGATCGGCCGCGGCTCCGGCGAGTCCTTCCAGCTGGCCTTCCACGGTCCCGGCTTCGTGGTGGTCCAGCCCTCCGAGGGCCCGCCCGTCGTCACCACCTCTTGACCTGCGCGGGACGGCGCCGCAGGCCCCGCGGCGTGGCCCCTACGATGGAGCGGTGACCTCTGCGACGTCTCCGGCGCTGCGCGCCGAGCTCGAGCTGCTGGGCGCCGATGGCCTGCGCCGGGCGGCCGCTGCGGCGGCCAGCCAGTTCGCCGGGGACGGGTCCCCGGCCGCGCCGACGGTGGACCCGATCCCGGTGGTGCTCGGCGCCGAGGAGTGGGAGCAGCTCACGGCGGGGCTGATCCAGCGCCTGCGCCTGCTGGATGCGCTGCACGCGGACCTGTACGGGCCGCGCACCGTGCTGACCGCGGAGCTCACCCCCGTGGCTGAGCTGCTCGCGGACCCGCGGTACCTGCGCACCGCCGTTGGGATCCCCAGCGCACGTGGCGGTGGACTGTTCGCCCTGGCCACGACCGTGATCCGCAAGGCCGATGGGAGCTGGGCGGTGCTCGAGGACGCGGCCGATGTGCCCGATGGCGCCGGCACCGCGCTGGAGCTGCGCCGCGTGCTCTCGCGCAGCACGCCGGCCCTGTATCGCTCGACGCCGCTGCGGCGCCTGCACCCCTTCTTCGACACCGCCCGCGCCGCGCTGCACGAGCGGTTGCGCGCCCGCGGCCGGGCCGGGCGGGCCGTCGTGCTCATCGATGACCGGGCCGATCCGCTGCGCGCGGCCGATCACCACTGGATCGCGAACCTGCTGGGCGCCCCCGCGGTCTCCCCCGCGGATCTGCGCACCGGATCCGGGTCCCTCACACTGCGCCTGCCCGGCCCGGACCGGAATGCGCAGGAACCAGTGGATGCGGTGCTGCGTCTGATTCCCTCGCAGCTGCTGGATCCGCTGGATCTGGGGCCGACGCCGCTGGGTGGGGTGACGGGTCTGGTGGAGGCCGCGCGCTGCGGGGATGTGGAGGTGCTGAACCCGCTCGGGGCCGGGCTGCTGGAGAACCCCGCGCTGCGGGAGGCGCTGCCGGATCTGTGCCGCCACCTGCTGCATGAGGATCTGCAGCTGCGGCCCGCCCCCGCGCAGGCCGAGCCCGCCGGAGCGGCATCCCTGGACCCGGAGGGTGGGAACCAGCTCGTGGAGCGCCCCGTGCAGCTGCGCCTGCTGGTGCTTGCCACGGCCGAGGGGTACGAGGTGATGCCCGGCGGGGTGGCGCGCACGGCCGATGCGCACGCCCCGGCGCTCAAGGACATCTGGGTGCAGGTCCCGCTGACAGCCGGGAGCGAGAGCCTGGAGCTGAGCCTCGGGGCGAGCAGCCCCCGGGACCTCGCCACCTACCCGGCGATGAGCCGCTCGATCGGTTCGGACCTGTTCTGGTTCGGCCGCTACCTCGAACGGGTCGACGCGACCGCCAGACTGCTGCGCACTGTGCTGGATACCGTCAACGACCTCGATGCGGAGCCCGGGACAGCCGCCCGCACCGCCCAGGGCGTGCTGCTGCGCGCGATCACAGAGGTGACCACCACCTCCCCCGGTTTCTACGCCGTTGACCTCAGTGATGCCGAGGAGGTGACCGCCGAGCTCGCCTCGCTGCTGGGTGACCGCACCCGCCCCGGCTCCCTGGCCCAGTCCTTCGAGGCCCTCGCCCACAGCTCCCGCACTCTGCGCGATGTGGTCTCCGAGGATGTCTGGCCAGTGATCGCACGGCTGCGCCGCACCGTCCGCACCCTGGATCCTGCCGGCACCATCCCCCTCGAGCAGGGCCTGACCGCGGTGATCGACGGCTGCCTCACCTTCTCCGGGGCGATCGCCGATTCGATGCCCCGCACTCTGGGCTGGGACCTGCTCGAGGCGGGCCGCAAGCTCGAGCGCTCCCTCACGGTTCTTGCGCTCCTGCGCGCGATCCTGGGGCGGCGCCGCGCGCGGCGGGGCGAGGCCCGCACCGCCGCAGCGCTCGTGGCAATCACCGAATCGGGCGCCTCATACCGCCGGGCCTTCCACGCCGCCGCCCAACCGGAGCTGGTGCTCGAGCTGCTGCTGGCCGATCCGGCGCTGCCGCGGTCGATCGCCTTTCAGCTGCAGCGGCTGGGCCAGGTGCTGGACCGTCTGCCGGAAGGGTCGCCCTCGGCGGCGCTGCGCACCCCCCTCACGGCGCTGCGCAGCCGCGTCGCCGAGTGGGAGCCGCGCGAGCTGCTGTGCCCGCTCGAGGGGCCCGATGGGGCCGATGGGGCCGACCGGGTTGATAGGGCCGATGAGATTGATGGGCCTGATGGGGTTGATGGGCCTGATGGGGCGCCGACGGCGCTGCTTGCCGAGGCCGATGCCGCCGTGAGCACCCTGCGGGAGCTCGCCACCAAGCTCGAGCAGCACTACTTCCACGCCTCGGAGTCCACCTCGCACTGGGGGATCGACGATGTCTGAGCCCACCCGCCCCACGTCCTCCACCCCGCAGCAGCCCCGGCCTCTGATCCCACTGCTGGATGAGAGCGCCGACCCGTCGGACCCCATCCACTACCGCATCCACCACCTGACCGCCTACCGGTACGCGAAACCGGTGACCCGCAACTACGGGCGCGCCCATGTGGAGCCGCGCGCCACCACCCACCAGCGCGTCCTCTCCCACGAGGTGGTGGTGGACCCGGCACCGGCACAACTGACCGCACACACCGACTTCTACGGCAACTCCTCCACATACCTGCTGGTGGATGAGCGGCATGAGCACCTGGATGTGCATTCCCACGCCCGCGTGGCCGTGGCCGAGCGACGCTACCCCCTGGACGCGATCTCACGCCCCTTCGAACGCTGCCGACCAACGCACTGGGGCCCGCTGCTGCCCGATGCGAATCTCGACTTCACCCACCCCTCGCCCCGGATCCCCGAGACCGCCGCCGCGCACGAGCTGAGCGCCGCCGTGTTCACGCCCGGGCGCGCGATCGGCGAATGCCTCGCGGATCTCACCGCCCTGATCCACAGCGACTTCACGTACGACACCGCCGCGACCACCGTCTCCTCCACGCTGCAGGACGTGCTGGAAGCCCGTCGGGGCGTCTGTCAGGACTTCGCCCACGCCGGGATCGCCGCGGTGCGGGCCGCGGGACTCGCCGCCCGATACGTCTCCGGCTACCTGCGCACCGCCCCATCGGCCCGCGGGACGCTCGGCACCGAACCGGCCGGGCAGATGGTCGGCTCCGCCGCAAGTCACGCCTGGCTGTCCGTGCTGGTGCCGGGCACCGGCTGGGTGGACATCGACCCGACCAACCGCACCTTCGTGGACCAGCGCTTCGTCACCACCGCCTGGGGACGGGACTACGCCGATGTGCCGCCGCTGAAGGGCATCGTGGTGGGGCCACCCGGGGCACGCAGCACCCTGCGCGTGGCCGTCGAGGTGGTGCCGGAAGGGTCCCCGGCCGATGAGACGCCGAGGCCCTGAGCCGTGTAGGCATCGTGACGGGTTCGTGACCTGCACCAGGACCATCGCCGAAGCGTTTCACGCACCGCGGGCGTATCCTCAGCCCTGACCATGGCTGGGCAGCGTTGCTCACGTGGCTGCACTGATGTGCACCGCATCGCCCCCTCTTTTGCGAATCGCAGGACAGGAATCATGAACGCCTCCTCAACTCCCCCCACCGCTGCACCGGCACCGCCGAACACGCAGATCCCCACCCCGAAGGCGCTCGCCAAGGCCCTCGAAGACGGGATGTACGCCAAGGCCACCGCCCCGCTGCTGCAGATGTTCCTGCAGACCCTCACCGGCGGCGCGTTCATCGCCTTCGGCTTCATCTTCATGGTCACCTCCCAGCAGGGCATCAGCGACTGGCCCACCGGCGTCGGCAAGGTGCTCGGCGGCGTCGTGTTCTCCGTGGGCCTCGGCCTCGTGGTGATCTCCGGCTCAGACCTGTTCACCGGCACCACGATGACGGTCGTGCCGCGCCTGTCCGGCCGCATCGGCACGGGCAAGATGCTCACGCACTGGATCGTGTCCATCGTCGGGAACTTCATCGGCTCCGTCGTGATGGCCGTGCTGATCATCCTCGGCGGCACCCACGCCTCCAACAAGTCGGCCTGGGGCATGACGGTTCTGAACATCACGCAGGCCAAGCTCGGCTATGACTGGCACCAGGCGTTCTTCCTGGGCCTGCTGGCGAACTTCGCGGTGTGCCTGGCGGTGTGGGTCTCGATCGCCGGCAAGACCGTGGCTGACAAGATCCTCGCCGTCGCCGGTCCGATCGCCCTGTTCGTCGCCTCCGGTTTCGAGCACTCGGTGGCCAACATGTTCATGCTGCCCCTGGGCTGGATGATCAAGACCTTCGCCGGGGACAAGTTCTGGAGCGGCGAGGCACTCGCCGATGCCGGCAAGTCCGCCGCCGACTACGCGGACATCACCGCCCTCTCCGTCCTGTGGGACAACCTCATCCCGGTGCTGCTGGGCAACATCGTGGGCGGCGCCGTGTTCGTCGGCGTCTACTTCTGGGCGATCTACCGTCGCGGCGACGCCGACATCGCCAAGGCGTGAGCCCGTCGGTCCCCTGACCCCCTGCCGACCCCCATCGGCACCCTGCGGCCCCGGCCGGGACATCGACCATGACGTCCCCACCGGGGCCGCATCATGTCTCTGCATCATGTCTGCACTGTGGAGGGTCCGTGGAGGCCGCGTCGGGCCGCTCACACGGACCTGACCGGGCACGAGAGCGCCGATAGAGTGGTCCGCAGCTTCCCGCCGCCGCCCCCGTCGGGCCGGGCGGCATTCCGACCCGGCGCACTCGCGCCACGAGACCGAGGTGAGATGTCCTCCTCCCAGCAGCCCTTCCGTCTGGCCGTGATCGGCTCCGGCCCCGCCGGCGTCTACGCCGCCGAGACCCTGCTGCGCTCGGCGCCCGTCAAAGGCGGGGAGCTCGAGGTCTCCATCGACCTGTTCGACAAGTACCCGGCGCCCTTCGGGCTGATCCGCTACGGCGTGGCCCCGGATCATCCGCGTATCAAGGGCATCATCACAGCGCTGCACCGCATCCTGGGCCGCGGCGATATCCGCTTCCTGGGGGACGTGGAGTTCGGCACCGATCTCACGCTCGAGGATCTGCGCACCCACTACGACGCGGTCGTGTTCGCCACCGGCGCGCTCAAGGACGCGGACCTGCACATCCCCGGCATCGACCTGGAGGGCTCCTTCGGCGCCGCCGACTTCGTGGCCTGGTATGACGGCAACCCCGACTATCCACGCAGCTGGGACCTCTCTGCCGAGCAGGTCGCAGTGATCGGCAACGGCAACGTGGCGCTGGATATTGCGCGCGTGCTCTCCAAGAGCGGCGACGAGATGCTGCGCACCGAGATCCCGCAGAACGTCCACGAAGGTCTCGCCGCGGCGCGCACCACGGATGTGCATGTCTTCGGCCGCCGCGGCCCCGCCCAGACGAAGTTCTCCCCGCTCGAGGCGCGCGAGCTCGCCCACCCGAAGGGCCTGCAGGTCGTCATGGATCCGCGGGACCTCGAGCAGGTCACGGAGGCCGAGTGGGAGGCGATCCGGGCCGATAAGCGCACCGACCAGGTGGTGCAGACCTTCGTGGGCTGGCTCGAGGATCAGCAGGCCCGGGAGGCCGCTGGTGAGGAGCCCACCGACCGTGAGGGCGGGCCGGTCAGCCGCCGCCTGCACATGCACTTCTGGCACCGTCCCGTCGAGGTGCTCGGCGAGGACGGGAAGGTCACCGGCATGCGCTTCGAGCGCACCCGGCTGGACGCCGACGGGAACCTCGAGGGCACCGGCGAGTTCGTGGACTACGAGCTGGATGCGGTGTACCGCGCGGTGGGCTACCACGGCTCCGAGCTGCCGGGCATCCCCTACGACGCGCGCCGCGGCGTAATCACCAACAGCGCTGGCCGTATCACCGAGGCCGATGGCACCGTGCTGCCGGGCCTGTACACCAACGGCTGGATCAAGCGCGGGCCGGTGGGGCTGATCGGCGCCACGAAGTCCGATGCGCTCGAGACCGTGGGCAGCCTGCTGGAGGACATCACCGTCGGCAGCCTCCCGCGCGCCGAGGTGCGCGATGACGAGGCGATCCTGCGCCTGCTCGAGGACCGCGGCGTGGAATACACGACCTGGGATGGCTGGATGGCGCTGGATGCGCACGAAAAGGCCCTGGGCGCCGCGAGCAAGGACGCCGACGGCGAGCCGCGCGCCCGTGTCAAGGTGGTGGACCGCGAAGAGATGGTCCGGATCAGCCGCGAGGGCATGGCGCAGGCAGCCGCGGGCGAGGGCTCGGCCGGGGCCTGAGGGCTCGCGCACGCGCGGGACCTGCGGGCGCGGCCTGCGGGCTCGGGCACGCGTGGGGCCTGCGGGCCAGCCGCCACACCCCACACCGCATCTCCTGACAGGCCGCCACGCCGCACCTACTCGCCGAGTACACCGATCTGAGGCAGAACCGGCACGAATCGGTGCACTCGCGGAGCGCGGCCCGGCGTGTTGCGAGCGGGGCGCGGCGTGTTGCGAGCGGGGTGCGGCGTGTTGCGAGCGCGGTGTGGGGCGCAGTGCGTGACGCGTTGCGGCTCGGAGCGTCGTGGTTCGTTGCATGGTGTGGCGGCACCGCTCGCACCTTTCCTCCCCACAGCATGTCTGTCCACAATCCGCGGTGACCGCACTCGCGGAGCGCCCGCCACCGCCTACGGTCCGGGCATGTCCACCGTCGCACTCACTCCGCACCGGGCCGTGGCTCCCGGGCACGTACTCTCCCGCCAGACCCTCATGCAGGTGTACAGCGTGACCTCGCGGCGCCTCGCTTCCGAAGAGTTCGTGCGCGTGCTGCCCGGGTTCTACACGTCCCGTGCCTCACCCGCGCCGCTGAGGAACATCGCGCTGACGGCCACGGAGAAGGTGGTGCCGGGCGCAGTGGTCTCCGGGGTGACCGCCGCGGAGCTGCTGGGGCTGCCGCTGCCGCGGACGCTGACGTGGGCTGGCGGCGTTGAGCTGCACCTCGACGTATCTCCGTCGCAGCGACGCCGGAGCGCACGCGGCCTGAGGATCCACGTGCGTGAAGGTATCCGTCCCCATCGGCTGCGCAGCGGCGTGTGGAGTGCCGAGCCCTGTCAGGTGCTCATGGATCTGGCTGCACTGCTGCCCCACGATGATCTGGTGGCGTGCATCGACGCGCTCGGTTCGCTCCGCCGCGAGGAGCTGCGAATACCGGTGGAGAGTATCCGGGCGCGCGCGCAGTGGCTCACCGGGCGCGGGGTGGTGGCGGTACGGCGAGCCGCGCAGGAGGCACGTGACGCCGTGGACTCTCCGCGGGAGACTCGGACACGGCTGCTCGTGCACCGCGCAGGGCTGCCCGAGCCGGAGATCAACGTGCCTGTGCATTGTCCGGTGACCGGGATCCGCTACAGCCTGGACCTCGCATATCCGCAAGCCCGCATCGCGATCGAATACGACGGCGAGGTGCACTTCGCCCTCGAGCAGGCCCGCCACGATCGGAGGAAGGACGAGGTGCTGCACGAGCAGGGCTGGAAGATCTACCGGCTCACGGTCCAGGACCATCGGGATCCTGGACCCTTCCTCCGCTGGCTGCGTCACCACCTGCTCCGCGAGCAGACCTGAGCCAGGAAGCCCTACGCGCCCACTGCACCCACTGCACAGCCGTGACACGCCGTGCTCGCATAGCTCGAGTGCACCGATCTGAGGCAGGAACGCCTCAGATCGGTGCACTCGAGGGGTCGGAACGGCGTGGCGGGCTCGGCCTCAGGCTCAGGCCGTCGGCTCCGGCTCCTCGTGTTCGAGGATGTACCGGATCGTCTCCTCGATTGCAGCGGGCACGTCGTCGTCCTCGAAGCCCAGGGCTTCCTGCGTGAGGGCGGGGTCCACGCTGAGGTCCCTGCCTCGGATCCGATCTGCCTTCACCATGGAGATGCCGTGCTCGAGGCCCTGCTGCGCGCAGGCCTCGTCGATCTGGAGCATGGCCTGCTCGAGTGCCGCGACGGGCACCGGCACGATGGCGGTCTGGATCTCCATGAGCTCCACCATCGTGCGGTAGAAGTCCTCGTGCCGCAGGGCGTATCCGCTGATGGGGTAGGTGCCGCGATGCTCGCCGCGCTCCATCGCGCCGACGGCGGCCTGCCCCACCTGGCGGGTGGTGACCGCGGCGGTCACTCCCTCAGGATGGGCGGGGAACTGCTCGCGCGAGCGGAGCTGGTCCATGAACATCTTCCATAGCGGCATGCGACCGGGCATGGTGCCGAAGATGTAGGGCAGGCGCAGGCTGGTCACATCCATCGCCCCATCCCCCTCGGCGAAAGCGACCTGCTCCTGCAGCAGTCGCATGAGCGGGTAGCCCTCGGTCATGAGCTCGAGCTCCGGCATCGCCTCGGCGAAGTGCGCGAAGTACGAGCCGTAGACCACGAACTTCGCGACCCCGGCCAGGCGGGCGAGCGCAGCGACGCGCTGAGTGGGCAGCACGTTCGCCTCATAGAAGAAGCGCGAGGAGGGCGCGGGCGGGGTCACGCGCTCATCGGCCCCGATCGCGTACATCACCGCATAGTGGCCCTCAAGCAGCCCGAGCACCTCGTCGTCATCCATGTGCGTGATGTCGCCGAGGTGGGAGGTGACCCGGTCGCCGTAGGGCTCGAAGAGGTCCTCCGCGGGCATCGGAGGCAGAGCGATGCTCGTGACGTCATAGCCGCGGTCGATGAGGACATCGATCGTGGCGTGGCCCAGCAGGCCAGTGCCACCGAGGACCAGAACTTTGCGTGTCATGAGGGAACCTCCTTGAGCAGCGGATGCTGTCTCCACGGTACGGACCGCTCACGCTGTTCAGACAGGACCTTGTGCGGTGGCTGCGCGGCAGGGTCGGCCCCGGTTCAGGCCTCCGCAAGCGCCTGCAAGCGCGCCACGGCCCCGCTCGGTGGCGCCGACCAGCCGAGGGCGGCGGCGACCCGCCTGCCCGCCTCGAGGTCCGCCTGCGCACCCGCCGGGTCGATCTCACCGGCGAGGCCTTCCGGGGCCGAGCCTTCCACCGCGAGGTCGCGCAGGTCGATCACCGCCGCCCCGGGATCCGTCGGCCCGTCTGCGCCGGGACGCACCACCACGGCCGACGCAGCCCCGTCCCCGATTGCCGCGAGGGCGGTCCGGAGCGTCTCACCCCCGGCATCAGCGGGCCCGGGGACCAGCAGCACCGCGGCATACGGCAGCGCCTGCTCCCCCGCGAGCCATGCCGGTGCCTCCGCGAGACTCGGCAGCGGGATCGACCACACGTAGTCCCGCACATGCCCCAGCTCGAAGCGCCGCACCTCCTCGAGGTGCTCGATCCAGCTGCGCGTGGGCATGTGTCCACCCACGGGCCGGGCGAGGGGGCGGACGTCCCCGAGCACCAGCAGCGGCCTAGACCGCTCCGGCTCCACGCCCACGGGAGAGAAGCCGACGACCGGAGCAACCGCGGCGTCCGACTCCTCCGCGCCCGCCTCCGCAGCAGCCTCCGTCGGTACCTCTTCACCGAACGCCGCCGGATCCAGGCCCGCACGGGGCTCCCTGTCGGCCCTTGCGAGCGGCGCATCGGGGCCGAGCAGCCCCAGCTCGGTGAGGAACTGCTGGGCGAAGTGGCGGTGCCCGGCCGGGGCTGGGTGGATCGCATCGCCGTAGAGCGCCTCGAGCTGGCCGAGCTCGCCCGCCTCCCAGTGCGCGAAGGTGTCCACGAGCGTGACCTGCTGGGCGTCCGCCACATCCCGCACCCGCTGGATGTATTCGGGGTAGTCCAGGCGGCGCTCGTCCACGCCGTGGATCGGCTGCGAGGTGGCGAGGATCGGGACGGCGCCGCGGGAGCGGACCTGTGCGACGAGCTCGGTGAGGGCCGCGGTGTACTGCTCGAGGTCCACGCCGAGGGCGCTGTCGTTCATGCCGATCATGACGGCGACGATGTCGGGCCGGGGCGCGTGCACGCGCTCCGCGGCGGTGGTGAGCACGCCCCTGGTGTCCATCCCCTCGGGGACGGGCCACGAGATCACAGTGTCGCCGCTGATGGCGGTGTTCAGCACGACGTCGTTCCGGCCCAGGACGTCCTGCAGATGCGCGGCCACGAGCTGTGTCCAGGAGCGGTAGCCGAGGGTGTGCAGGGCGCCATGGGTGATCGAATCGCCGGTGAACAGCCAGCGCAGACCGTCGCGGGCGAGAGCGTCCTGCAGGTGCAGGTCAGTGGCCATGGGCTCCTCCGTCACAGGGGTGTCAGCCTCTAAGGAATATCAGCATCCGACGTATATCAGCATCCACGAGGGTGTCAGCGGCGGATGGTGGCGAGGTGGTCTGCGATGCGGTCCACCGCCTCGGCGAGCACGTCCACGGAGGGCAGGGTCACCAGGCGGAAATGATCCGCGGTCGCGAGATTGAAGCCGGTCCCCTGCGTGACCAGCAGCTTCGTGGAGCGCAGGAGGTCGTAGGCGAACTGCTCGTCATCGTCGATCCGGTACATCTCGGTGTCCAGGCGCGGGAACATGTACAGCGCTCCGGCGGCCTTGACGACGCTCACGCCGTCGATCGCGGCGAGTCCCTCGTAGGCGACGTCGCGCTGTTCGCGCAGCCGTCCGCCGGGCAGCACGAGATCATTGATGGTCTGGTAGCCGCCGAGCGCCGTGGCGACCACGTGCTGGGCGGGCACGTTCGGGCACAGCCGCATATTGGACAGCACATCCAGACCCTCGATGAAGCTCGTGGCGTGGTCCTTGGGGCCGTACAGCGTCATCCACCCGGCCCGGAATCCGGCCACCCGGTACGCCTTGGACAGGCCGTTGAAGGTGATGCTCAGCAGGTCGGGGGCGAGGGAGGCGATGGGGGTATGCACGGCGTCGTCGTAGAGGATCTTGTCGTAGATCTCATCGGCGAGGATCAGCAGGCCGTGCTTGCGGGCGATCTCCACGATGCCGCGCAGCACGGACTCGGGGTACACGGCGCCGGTGGGGTTGTTGGGGTTGATGACGACGATGGCCTTGGTGCGCGGAGTGACCTTGTCGGCGATGTCGGTGAGATCCGGCCACCAGGACTGCTCCTCATCGCAGCGGTAGTGGACGGCCCGACCGCCGGCGAGGGAGACGGCCGCGGTCCACAGCGGGTAGTCGGGCTGCGGGATGAGCACTTCGTCGCCGTCATCCACAAGCGCCTGGCACACCATCTGGATCAGCTCGGAGACGCCATTGCCCAGGTAGATGTCATCCAGTTCGATGCCGGGCATGCCGCGCGTCTGGTAGTACTGCGCCACCGCGCGGCGGGCCGAGGGGATGCCCTTCGAATCGGAGTACCCCTGCGCGGTGGGCAGATTCTTGATCATGTCCACGAGGATCTCGTCGGGCGCCTCGAAGCCGAACGGGGCCGGGTTGCCGATGTTGAGCTTGAGGATCTTGTGGCCCTCGGCCTCCATGCGGGCGGCCTCGGCGGGCACCGGTCCTCGGATCTCGTAGCAGACGTCGCGTAGCTTCGAGGACTGGGTGAAGATCATGGGTCGGCTCCTGGCCTGCTCGGGGTGAGGGACAGGGTAGTCGGCACTCCCGGGCGCGGCGCGGGTATCCCGCGGGGTGGTCGCGCAGGGCCGACGGGGCGGGATTACGCAGGGCCGACGGGGGATTACGCAGTGCCGACGGGGTGAGCGGGCGGAATAGGCGAAGTGGGCGCAAAGAGTCACGATGCGGCCACCCTTGACGAACCACCCTTAGTTTCATATTTTCAGTAATGCGTCGGCATGGTGGCCGACGTCCGCGCCCGTCCGCGCGTCAGGACGTCTTGGGAGGCATCGATGACCCCGACCCGTCGGCCCGCCGAGCACCCCGTGCTCGCCCCCGTGCCCGACCGCACCCACCGCATCCACCTGCGTTCCGCGGGCGTCTCGGTGGTCCTCGACGTCACCGACGGTCGAGCCCCGGCGATCCCCCACTGGGGCGCCGATCTGGGCGAACTGAGCGCGAACGACCTCGACGCGGTCTGCGAGTCCGCCGTCGAGGCGGCGGTGAACAACGCGGTGGACGTCCCGGTGCGCCTGGGGATCCTCCCCGCCCAGGCCGATGGCTGGCTGGGCCGCCCGGGCCTGACCGGCTCCCGGCCCGACGGATCCGGCTGGGCACCACGCCTGCACACCGAGGCCATCACCCTCGACGGCCAGCCCCTGACCGCGACCCACGTCCAGAGCGGACCGGGCCGCGTGGTCATCAAGCTCGCCGATGAACCCCAGAGCCTCGCCGTCGAGCTGACCCTCGAGCCGCTGGATTCCGGTCTGCTGCGCGTACGCGGCACCGTCACGAACACCGGCGAGACCCCGTACGCCCTGGATGAGCTCACTGTCGCCCTGCCCGTTCCGGCGCGGGCGAGCGAGCTGCTGGACTTCGCCGGCCGCTGGGCCCGCGAGCGCACCCCGCAGCGCAGCACCTTCGGCGTCGGCACCCATCTACGGGAGAACCGTCGCGGCCGCACCGGAGCGGACAGCGCACACGTGTTGCACGCGGGAACCCCTGGCGTCGGGTTCAGCCACGGCGAAGTGTGGGGCGTGCACCTCGGGTTCTCCGGCAACCACCGCCACCTGGCCGAACAGGTCAACACCGGGACGAAGATCCTCGCCGGCGGCGAGATGCTGACTGCCGGGGAGGTCGTACTCGACCCTGATGCCAGCTACACGAGCCCCTGGCTGTATGCCACCTACGGCGCTGGCCTCGATCAGGCCGCTCACCGCTTCCACCGTTTCCTGCGTTCGCGCGAGCACCACGTGTCCACCCGTCGGCCGGTCACCCTGAACGTGTGGGAGGCGGTCTACTTCGACCACGATCTGGCGCGCCTGCGGGACCTGGCCGACCGCGCCGCAGAGCTCGGCGTCGAACGGTACGTGCTGGATGACGGGTGGTTCGGTTCCCGTCGCGATGACCACTCGGGGCTGGGCGACTGGGTGGTCTCCGCCGAAGTGTGGCCGGACGGCCTGTCGCCCCTGATCGACCATGTGACCGATCTGGGCATGGAATTCGGCCTCTGGTTCGAGCCGGAGATGGTCAACGAGGACTCCGAGGTGGCTCGCGCCCATCCCGAGTGGATCCTGGGTCCGGATTCCGAGCAGCTGCCCGTCGAGTCCCGCCACCAGCAGGTCCTGAACCTCACCATCCCCGGCGCCTATGAGCATGTGAAGAACCAGATCCTCGCGCTGCTGGACGAGTACGACATCGGCTACATCAAGTGGGACCAGAACCGGGACCTGCTAGAAGCCGCCACCCGGGCCACAGGTCGCGCTGCCACGCATGAGCAGACGCTAGCGGCCTACCGCCTGATGGACGAGCTCAAGGCCGCTCATCCGGGCCTGGAGATCGAAGCCTGCGCTTCCGGCGGCGCTCGCGTGGACCTCGGGGTGCTCGAACACACCGACCGGGTGTGGGTCTCGGATTGCATCGACCCGCTGGAGCGCCAGTTGATGAACCGCTGGACCAGCCAGCTGTTGCCGCTCGAGCTCATGGGCAGCCACATCGCCTCCGGACGCTCCCACACCACCGGGCGCCTGCACACCCTGAGCTTCCGCGGCCTCACAGCCTTGTTCGGCCACCTCGGCATCGAATGGGACCTTGCGCAGGCCAGCGAGGCCGAGCTGACGGAGCTGCGCGCGTGGATCGCCCTGTACAAGGAGCAGCGTGAGCTGCTGTTCACCGGTGATCTGGTGCGCGTGGACCGCGGGGAGGACGTGCAGTGGATGTACGGCGTGCTCTCCCCCGGCCGCGACCAGGGCCTGTTCGTGCTGGCCGCGGTCGACCGGCAGGGCACCTCCCAGCATGCCCGGCTGACCTTCCCGGGTCTGGACCCCGCAGCCAGGTACCGGCTGCGTCCCCTCATCATCGGCGAGCGGCCGCATGGCCTGAACGCCCCCGCCTGGTGGCAGCGCGCCGAGGAGCAGGACGGCATCGTCCTGCCCGGCGGGGTGCTGACCACCTCCGGACTCGCCGCTCCCCTGCTCGATCCTGAGCAAGGGGTGCTGCTGTCCCTCACTCGTGAGCACGGCGACACCTCCTCGCCGCGCTGACCTCCCCCACCCTCCCCCCAGAAAGAAGGCTCCATGTCCACCGCGACGACGTCGACGCGGTCGGCCCCGCCCAGGCGCCGCCGGAAGGACGACACCAAGCTCGCGCTGCTGTTCATCGCGCCCGCGAGCGTCGGCCTGCTGGTGTTCCTCGTCTGGCCGCTGCTGACCGGCCTGTACTTCTCCTTCACGGAGTACACCACCCTCACCCCGCCCCGCTGGGTGGGCCTCGAGAACTACCAGCGACTGCTGAGCGACCCCGTGTTCTGGAACTCCTTGAAGGTGACGGTCTGGTACGTCATCCTCAACATCGGCATCCAGACCATCGTCGCGCTCATCATCGCGGTGCTCATGCAGCGGCTGACCCAGTCCACGATCCTGCGCTCCCTCGTGCTGACGCCCTACCTGGTCTCCAATGTGGTGGCCGCGATCGTGTTCCTGTGGATCCTGGACACCCAGCTGGGCATCGTCAACATCTTCCTGCAGTCGCTGGGCCTGGACCCCATCGCGTTCTGGGCCTCGGAGACCTGGGTGATCCCGACGATCGCACTGGTGAACGTGTGGCGGCACATGGGCTACACGGCGCTGCTGCTGTTCGCGGGGCTGCAGTCCATCCCAGCCGGGCTCTACGAGGCAGCCCGCACGGACGGCGCCGGTGAGGTGACGATGTTCCGCCGGATCACCCTGCCGCTGCTGCGGCCGATCCTCGCGCTCGTGCTGATCATGACGATCATCGGCTCCTTCCAGGTGTTCGACACCGTCTCGGTGACCACCAAGGGCGGCCCCGCGGACGCCTCGAAGGTGCTGCAGATGTACATCTACGAGAACGCCTTCGCCCGGTACGAGTTCGGCTACGCCTCGGCGCTGTCCGTGGCGCTGCTGCTGATCCTCATGGTCATCACCTTCGCCCAGTACCGGCTCAGCCGCGCCGGCGAATCGGATCTGGACTGAGAGGAGCAGCCGACATGACGACGACACCAGCCACTGATCCGACGGCCGCCGGGGCCGGCGATCTCGAGACCCGTCCCCCTGTCACGCGCGCGCGGCGCGGCGTCCCCTGGGGGAAGATCATTGCCTGGGCCGTGATGATCATTTTCCTGTTCATCACCCTGTTCCCCTTCTACTGGATGCTGCGCACGGCACTGTCCAGCAACAACGCCCTGGCCACGAACCCGTCGAGCCTGCTGCCGGTGGGGTTCAACCTGGGCGGGTTCGAGCGCGTGTTCGGCCTGCAGGACGTGGAGACCGCGATCGCCCAGGGCGGCTCCGGCGCCTCCATCAACTTCTGGCGCTACCTGCTGAACTCCGTGATCGTCGCGACCACGATCACCGTGGTGCAGACCTTCTCCTGCGCCATGGCCGCCTACGCCTTCTCCCGCCTGCGCTGGCGGGGGCGGGACGCGGTGTTCATGATCTTCCTGGGCTCGCTGATGATCCCGCAGATCTTCACCCTGCTGCCCAACTTCATCCTGATCAAGAACCTGAACCTGGTGGACACGCTGCTGGGCATCATGCTGCCCACCCTGTTCATCTCCTCGTTCGCGATCTTCTTCCTGCGGCAGTTCTTCAACAACATCTCCCGCGAGGTCGAGGAGGCCGCACTGATCGACGGCGCCGGCAAGATCCGGGTGTTCTTCACCCTGATTCTGCCGATGGCAAGCGCACCGCTGGCCACTCTGGCGCTGCTGACCTACATGACGGCGTGGAACGAGTACTTCTGGGCGCTGATGGTCTCCTACACCGACCAGTCGCGCGTGCTCACCGTGGCTCTGGGCGTATTCCGGGCCCAGGCGCCGGGCACGGGTCCGGACTGGTCCGGGCTGATGGCCGCGACTCTCGTGGCCGCCGCGCCCATGCTGATCCTCTTCGCTCTGTTCGCCAAGAAGATCGTGAACTCCATCGGCTTCAGCGGGATCAAGTGAGGTGCACGAGATGACATCCGCGAATCAGAACCCTCGCCCCGGCCGCACGCCCCTGACGCGGCGGCGGATGCTGCAGGGCACCCTCGCCGCGGCAGTGGGTACAGGTGCTCTCAGCGCCTGCTCCACCGGCGCTGTCGGCTCCGGTGATGTCACCGAGATCGACTACTGGCTGTGGGATGCCCTGCAGCTGCCCGCCTACTCCGCGGCGATCGACCGGTTCATGGAGCAGAACCCGGATATCCGGGTGCGGATCACCCAGATGGGCTGGGACGATTACTGGACCAAGCTCACCGCCTCCTTCGTGGCCGAGGCCGGTCCGGATGCGTTCACCGACCACCTGGCGCGCTTCCCCGAGTTCGTGAGCCTGGGGGTGATCAGCCCGCTGGACGGCCTGGGCGATCTGGACTCCATCCCCGGTGACCGCTTCCAGAACGGCCTGCAGGAGCTGTGGACCGGGCAGGACGGGAAGCGCTACGGCATCCCCAAGGACTACGACACGATCGCGGTGCTGTACGACCAGACGATGCTCGAAGAGGAGGGTCTGACCCCCGAGGACCTCGCGGGGCTGGACTGGAACCCGGAGGACGGCGGCACCTGGGAGCAGATGCTCGCCCGCCTCACTATCGACTCGAGCGGCAAGCGCGGTGACCAGGACGGGTTCGACCCCACGTCCATCCAGCGCTACGGGCTGGGTTCGGAGGGATCGATCGACTACGTCGGCCAGTCCTCATGGTCCTCCTTCGCCTTCGGCACCGGCTGGCGCTTCACCGACGAGGCCACCTGGGGCACCCGCTTCCAGTACGACGACGAACGGTTCGTGCAGACCATCGACTGGTACTTCGGCATGGTGGACAAGGGCTTCTTCCCGCCCTACGGCACTTTCGGGGACTCCTCTCCGAAACAGGCTCAGCTGCAGTCCGGCTCCGCGGCGCTGGTGATGGACGGCTCGTGGATGATCACGACGTACAACAACGCCGAGGGCATCGAGCTGGGGATCGCGCCGCTCCCGGCCGGTCCCGAGGGCACCCCGATGTCGATGTTCAACGGCCTGGGCGATTCGATCTCCGCGCAGTCGGACAAGAAGGCGGAGGCGGCGCGGCTGATCGGCTTCCTGGCCTCCGATGAGGCCCAGCAGATCATCGGCGAGCGCGCACCGTTCTTCCCCGCCACGGACACCGGCACCCGCGCAGCGATCCAGAGCTACGCGGACCAGAGCCTGGACGTCACGCCCTTCACGGATCGGGTGAAGAACGGTGAGACAGGCCTGTACCCGCTGGTGGAGAACTCCGCCTCGATTGCCTCGATCATGCAGCCCGCCTTCGACCAGATCTGGATGAGGAGAATCAGCGGCGCGGACTTCGCCGCCTACAACGAGCGGGTCAACGCCCTGTTCTCCTGAGCGGACGGCGCCGCGCGACCCCCGTCGGCGCCCCGAGGCCTCACCCCGGGGCGCCGACGTACGCCGTGATCGCGATGACGGCGGCGCCGCGCGCCCACTCGTCGAAGTCACCGCTGAGGCGGCGCAGCACCAGATCGCGCTGCATCTGCGGCAGCATCGCGCGCAGCGTCTGCTCGAACAGCGGGTCGGCCGCGGCGATGATGTCCACGCCCTCCCCGCCGAGGATCAGCGCCTGCGGGTCCACCAGCGCCATGATCCCGGCGGCCGTGTGGGCGAGGGCCCGCGTCACCTCCGCGGCGAGTGCGTGCGCCCCTGCGTGACCGGCCGCCAGCAGTTCGCGCAGCTGCGCGAGCGATTCCTCGGGGCCCAGCACCCCACGAGCCCGGGCCCGCTGCAGCAAAGGCGCGGTGGAGGCGACATCGCTCAGCAGCACCGGACTGCCGTCCTCCCGGGTTCCGACGGGGAAGCGTCCGGTCAACCCGGCCACATCACGCTCGCCGCGGATCAGGCGGCCGTCGACCACGGTGGCGCTGCCCACCCCGGCGCCGATGGTCAGCACCGCGAAGGAGCGGTAGGCGCGGCCCACGCCGAACCAGTGCAGGCCATGCACCATGGCGACCAGGTCGTTCTCCACCACGACGGGCACATCCAGGCACGCGGCCAGCAGATCTGCGAGTTCCACCGGATCCCGCCAGCCCAGATAGTGACAGGACAGCACGGTGCGGCCGCTCGCGACCACCCCGCCGACGCTGATCCCCACCACCGCCACATGCGGATGCGCCTCGATCAGCGCGGTCGCCAGCTCGAGCACCGCCTCGACCACCGCCGGCACCGCGGTATCGGCGAGCGGCACCGCGAGCTCTTCGAGCATATTGCCGCGCACCGTGGTGACCACGGCGTGAACCTCATCGGCCGTGACCTTCACCCCCACGAAGCGGGGGCCGTGGCGCTCCTCGACATCCAGCGGCTCCTGGGGGCGGCCCTTGGTCGGCGCGACAGTCTCGAGACTGTGCAGGTGCCCGCCCTCGAGCAGCTCCCGGGTCACCCGGGTGACGGTGGGCGCGGAGAGCCCCAGCCGACGGGTCAGATCCCGCCTCGAGCGGGGTCCGAAGCGCAGCAGATCACGGTAGACGGCACGGGCGCTGGCCCCACCCAGCCCCACCATCGAGCGCTGTGAGTGCTGCTGACCGTGCATGGGTGGATCGTAGCCCGCTGATGATGCGCGGACCGGCCCGGATCTGACATCCTGCAGGGGTACCACGTGCAGCCGGGCGGACGACGCCCGGACCCATCGGCCCCAGGGGGACGTTCCATGACTGAGACCACCGCGCAGGCTGCCCAGGAGCAGCCCACCGTCTACACCGCCTACGAGATCGACTTCATGCTCTCGCTGCGCCCCACCGAGAACGGTGAGGTGACCCGCGAGCAGGTGGGTCTGCGCAGCGCCCCGGAAGAGGCCCGCGAGTTCGTGACCGCCGCGGTCACCTCGGGCCTGCGGGCCCGCGGGAAGGTGGAGCGCACCGAGGATGGTCAGTGGCTGCTGGCCGAGGAGGGGCAGGTCATCGCGACCGCGCTGACTGCCGCGGACCGCTGGATGGGGGTGGCCCTGGCCGAGGGTGATGCGATGCGCATGGCCTTCATCATCAAGGCTGCTGAGGCCGTCATCATGCTCACCCAGGACGAGCTGGACTCCTTCATGGTCACCGCCATGACCGATCCGGCGCAGGTGCCCGGCGCGGTGAACGACATCGTCAGCGCCTTCTTGGCCGGCGGCAATCAGCGCACCGTCTCCCTGCGCCGGACCGAGATGGCCACGAAGGATCAGCCGGTGCCGATGATGTTCCACGTCGAGGAGGACGGCAGCTGGAAGATCGGCCACCTGCCGCTGGATGAGGAGGGCATCCTCTCCGTCTCCGACGTCACCTCCGAGGGTGTGCTCACCGCGGTGACCGCCCTGTGGGAGGAGGGCCGCAGCGAGGCCCCGTGAGGCCCAGCGTTTCCGGTCTCCGCTGTTTCTCGTCTCCGCGCCGGGCGCGTCAGGTCACCTGACGCGCCCGGCGCTCTCGCACGTCCCGCAGGCGCTGTCGCAGGTTCCGGTAGGCCCGGCGGATCCGGACGATGACGTAGATCCCCACGCCCAGCAGCACGAGCGCGAGGATCGCGGCGACGATCGGCAGCAGCACGGTCAGCACGCCCATCACTACTGCGGCGAGATCCTCACCGGTGGAGACCAGGACGTTGGAGACCGGCTCCGGGGAGACGTTCACCGCCGCACGGGCGGTGGATTTCGCGGCGTGCGAGCCGAACGCCGCGGCCGCCCCCATCACCGCCATGACGATCGCCGCGGTGGTGTCGGTCTCCCCGCCCAGCAGGTAGCCGATCGCACCGCCGGCGATGGGGCGCACCACGGTGTGCAGCTGATCCCAGAACGAGTCCAGGAACGCGATCTTGTCCGCCGCGAAGTCCACCACCAGCAGGATCCCGGTGATCACCAGCAGGTCGGTGCGCTGCAGCACCTCCGGCACCTGCTCGATCCCGAACAGCCGCCCGGTCAGCCCCAGCAGGAAGATCATGAAGTACGGGCGGATTCCGCTGACCCAGCCGGATCCCAGGGTCATCAGCAGTGCTTCCATCGGCTCTCTCCTCGCCGTGATCGTCGGCTCGTGCCGGGGTGTCGTTCAGCCGAACCGGCTCAGGGCCGACGCCGCCCGCCGGAGGTGTGCTCGTGCAGGACGGTGCGCAGCAGACGGATGTCCTGCCCGGTGGGCTCCGACCAGGTCCACACGTGCCGATCGAAGGCCGACATGATGACCCGTCGGCCGTCCTTGCGGCGCACCGCCGCGGTCAGCCAGTGCACGGGATGCACCACCTTCGATTCGATCCCCTCGATGTCCCGCCAGGGCACCTCGGTGGAGCCCACCGCACCCACGACGCGCAGACCGGCATCGGTGATCTCCACTCGCGAGCGCGCGGTGCACAGCGCCACCCAGGCGAAGCGCAGCCCCAGCAGGAGCAGCAGCACCGCCATCGCCCCCATCGCGAGCAGCACCAGGATCATCGCGAGCCCCGGGGCTCGCCCGTCGTCGAGACCCACCAGCAGCAGCACCATGATGATCACCGGGATCAGCGCGATGCCCAGCAGCACCGCCGCGATCACCGAGCGCAGCAGCGTGTCCATGGTGGGGTTGCGCGGCAGCAGCGCCCGCACCTGGCCCCGGGAGCTGGGGCCGCCGCGCCGACGAGCATCCAGGGCATCCACCATCCGCTCCACCGTCGCGGTGGAGCGCGAGTAGTCGGGCAGCACCGATCCGGACGTCGGTTCAGGGCCGATCTGTCGGGGAATGGTCATGCGCCCAGCGTAGTGTGCAGGGCATGTCCACCCCCTCCGATTCCGGTTCCTCCGCCGCCCGCTTCCGCCGCCCCGGACGCCTGTTCCCCTCGGTCGCCGCGTCGATCGAGGGCGAACCGGACCCGGCGAGCTCCACGGACCTCGCGCATGACTCCGCGCGAGCGCTGCTGGACGGGGTGTTCCACAGCGCCGACCCGGAGGTGGTGCGGCGCGTGGTGACCCTCGCCCAGGAGGAGGGGCTCGCGGATCTGGCGGCCCTGTGGTCCGGTTCCCCCGCGACGACGCTGCCCGGTGCGCTGTGGCGGCTGTATGTGCTGCACACGTGGGTGCGGCGCGATGGTGAGGATGTGGTGCGCCGCTACCGCGCCGGGGCCCGCACCGTCCCCGGTCTGCGTTACCTCTCGGGTATTGCGGAGCCCCCGGAGGTGCAGCAGGTCCACGCGACGATGGATGAGATCCTGCGCGGCGCCTTCACCGGGGATCTGCCGCTCGCGCTGCGGCGCGCCGGGGCGGTAGCCACGATCGTCGCGCACGGCAGCGCGCATCTGGCCGATGGCCCGGAGGCCGATGGGGAGGCGGACACCCGCTCGGCGGAGCGTCTGCTGCGCACCGGCGAGGAGCTCGTCGCGGCCGCCCGCGCCGCGGAGGCCGGGCGCCTGGACTGACGTGGGAATTCCCATGTACGGGCATGCGGGAGCAGACCCGCCGGGCCATGTGCTCTAGGATGGCTGGCGCGCCGGGCCGCGGTTGCCCCGGGCTCCAACATCTGCCGCTTCGAGCGGCCTTCGCGCCGACAGGCGCATCCCGGTCCGGCGCCTCAGCTTCATGCAGGACGCGCGCGTGGCGCGAGGAGGTGACCCGTGGTGTCCTCGCCCTGGCGGGCGGCGCTGGACCGCCTGCGCCCACAACGCACCGAGCGTCCGATGTACGCCCTGCTCGGCGAGCTGGCGGAGCTGCAGCTGCAGGCCACGGACACGCACTCCAAGCTGCTGGGGCATGGCTATCGCGAACGCACCCGCATCGCCCCCAAGCTGCATGAGCAGTCCACCGTGGCCGAGGAGCTGTGTCGGCGCATCTCCGAGCGCCTGGGCCGTTCCCTGGTCACCCCCTATGAGGCGGAGCTGCTGGATGACTTCGCCCTGACCATCGCCGATTCGCTGGATGCGATGGAGCACACCGGCGGGCTGCTGACCGGCACCGAGGTGGGGCCGCTGCCCACCGCGCTGCTGGAAGCCGCCAAGGGGATCGAACGGGCCGCGGAGCTGACGGTCGCAGCCTCCTGGACCCTGTCCGGGGAGCGGGACCTGGGCGATTATTATCCGCAGATGCGCAAGCTCAAGCGGCAGGGCGAGCGTCTGGTGCGGCAGGCGCTGGCCGATCTGTACGGCATGAGCGGCTCGTCCCGCGAGCTGATGGCCCTGCGTGACGTGATCGAGTCCGTGCGCGCCACGATCTCGCTGCAGGAGCAGGCTGCACGCCGTGCCGAGCTGCTGCGCGTCAAGGATGCCTGAGTGAGCGCAGTGCTGCTGGGCCTGATCGTGGCGCTGGCCTTGGTGATGGCCTACGTCAACGGGTTCCACGACGCCTCCAATGCGGTCTCCACCTCGATCACCACGCGCACCCTCCAGGAGTCCACGGCCCTGACCATGGCGGCGCTACTGAACGTGCTGGGGGCGCTGCTCGGGGCAGGACTGATCGCACTGACCACCGAGTGGGCGGTGTCGATGCTGGGCCTGCAGACGCTGCTGGAGGCGACCGCGGGGCATGGGGAGCTGCTGGGCGCGGCGCTCGTGGCGGTGCTGCTCACCACGATCTTCTGGGACCTCACCACCTGGTGGTTCGGCATGCCCACCTCGACCTGGCATGCCTTCCTCGCCGCCCTGGTGGGGGCGTCGCTGGTGATCGCCTCAGCCGCGGACTGGTCGCGCCTGGGCTGGGTCCTGTTGGTCTCCGTGGTGGGCCCGGTGCTCTCGGCGGCCTTCGCCTTCGTGCTGATGCACCTGGTGCTGCGGCTGGGGCGGGCAGAGATGCTGCGGGCGGGGCAGATCCGCTTCGCGCAGACCATCTCCGCGGGGGCGGTGGCGACCGGTCACGGGATGAACGACTCCCGGATCCCGCTGGCGGTCGTCGTCATCAGCGGCGCGGCCGCCGGGGTGCCGGGGGTGACGTCGCTGTCGATGGTGCTGGCGATCGCCGTCGCGGTGGGGGCCGGGACCCTCATGGGCGGGCATCGTCTGATCCGCACCCTGGGGAGGCGTCTGACGGACCTCACCGCAGCCCAGGGGCTGGCTGCCGAGACGTCCTCCGCAGCATCGATGACGCTGGGCATGCTGGGGCTCGAGGTGCCGATGTCCACCTCGCAGTCGCTGGCCTCGAGTGTGGTGGGGGCGGGTCTGGCACGCGGAGTGCGGCACATCCGCTGGGGTGTGGCGCGCGAGGTGATCATCGCCTGGCTCATCACCCCGCCGGTGTGCGCCCTGTTGGGGGCGGCGCTGGCCGCGGTGGCGGCGACTGCCGTCAGCGCCTGAGGGCCCTATCCTGGATCGACCCCCGTGTTCAAGGAGTGCTGATGTCCGACGCCGAGCGCCCTGGCGCCTCCCGCCGCCGCCCCAGCTACGGTCTGCCCGGCCCGCAGGCTGATCCGAGCCCGGGCTCGCAGGGGCAGACGGGGCCGACGTCCGCACAGCCCACGCAGCCCACACAGCCCGTCCCCTATGGCGCCCCCGCCCCTCAGGCTGAGCCGCTCCCCTATGGCGCGCCCGCCGCCGGCCCGCTGCCCGCGCGCCGGGCCGCCGCGGGGCCGGCCCGCCCCCCGGCGCGGCCCCCAGCCCGGCG
>NZ_JALLAL010000038.1:0-27923 GCF_023062615.1 Brachybacterium sp. Marseille-Q7125
AGTATCTGCCCAAGGGCACGGTGATCCCCGATCACCAGCCCTACCTCACCAGTATCGCCGAGGAGATCAACAATCGACCCCGCCGCCGACTGGGCTATCTCACGCCCACCGAGGCATTCGCCCGACTGCTCGCCGGCGAGCCCCATGTTGCTTCGACGCCTTGACATCGCCCCGAGACCTTATGCACGATGACCCTTACCGCGCCGCTGCGGACGCATACGACCTATTCGCGGCACCATATCGAGCCGCTCAACAGGCCGCACTCGCCGAGGCACTTCCCCACTTTCAGCCCGAAGTCGGCGCAATTCTCGACATCGGGGCAGGCCCGGGCACAGCTGCGGTAGAGATTCTCGAGCGCCTCCCTGAGGCACACGTACTGGCACTCGAGCCCAGCGCGACCATGCGGGCGCTCCTGCTGGGCCGCATTGCCGAACGCACCGAACTGCACCCACGAATCACGGTGCGGCCGGAAGCCTTCTTCGACGCCGAACTCCCCCAGCAGCTCGGCGGCGCAATCATGCTCGGCGTGCTAGGACACTTCGATGTGATGGCGCGAAAGGCGGTGTTCGCCGAGCTCGCGCGTCGACTTGCGCCCGGAGCAGGCGTTCTCACCGACCTCCAACTCCCCCAAACGCCGGAACCTGTGCCACCGCACGAGTTCACAGCCGCGCAAATTGGAGACGTTGAATACCGAGGCATTGCCGAAGCGAAGCCCATCGACGACGAGCAGATGCGCTGGAGAATGATCTATCTCACACTCGCGGGGGAACGCGTCCTTACCGAAGAATGGGCTGAGCACACGTTCAACCACCCCGATCCTGACCGACTCAAGGCCGAAGCGCTCGATGCTGGATTTGACATCAAACCAACTCGCACCCAGATGAGCCGCCCCCTTCATTCGGTCCGGACGTTCTGTGAGTCGTCCTGTTGCCCGCGGTCGCGGGCAGGGAGACTGGTCAGATCATGACGAACAGCAGGAAGCGTCACACCCCGGAGCAGGTCGTCCGTAAGCTCGGGCAGGCCGACAGGATGCTCACCGACGGGCAGGACGTCGCGGCGGTGTGCCGGGAGCTGGGGGTGTCCGAGCAGACGTACTACCGGTGGCGGAACCAGTACGGCGGCCTCAAGGCCGACGACGCAAAGCGTCTGAAGGAGCTTGAGAAGCACAACGCCACGCTCAAGCGGCTGCTGGCCGAAGCAGAGCTCGAGAAGGCCGCGCTCAAGGAGCTGGCTGAGGGAAACTTCTAAGCCCGGACAGGCGCCGCGCCGCCGTCGATCACCTCAAGCGCAAGCTGCGGGTGAGCGAACGAATGGCGTGCCGTCTGGTCGGGCTGAGCCGCTCCGCGTACCGGCGACCGCTCAAGGGCGACACGGTCACGGACCCGGATCGGGCGCTCAGGGAGTGGCTGCGCGCCTGGGCGAAGGACCATCCCCGCTACGGGTATCGGCGGGCGTATCACGACGCCCGCGCCGAGGGGTGGGTGGTGAACCACAAGAAGATCCAACGCCTGTGGCGTGACGAAGGGCTCCGGGTCCCGCAGCGGCGTCGACGCAAGCGCGTCGGGTCCTCGACCGTCGACGCGCCGACGGCGGACGCGCCGAACGTGGTGTGGGCGGTGGACTTCCAGTTCGACGCCGACGAGCACGGACGATTGATCAAGATCTGCTCGATCGTCGACGAACACACCCGGGAGTGCATCGGCGGCCTCGTGGAGCGCTCGATTACCGCCGACCGACTCACCGCCCACCTCGAGGACCTCGTCGCCGCCCGGGGCGCCCCGGCGGTGCTCAGGTCGGACAACGGGCCGGAGTTCATCAGCGAGGCGATGGCCGACTGGGCTGGCACCCGCACCGGCCTGTCCTACATCCCTCCGGGCTCGCCGTGGCGCAACGGGTACGTCGAATCATTCAACAGCCGCCTCCGCGACGAGTGCCTGAACATCAACAGCTTCTACTCGCTGGTCCACGCGCAGGTCGTGATCGGCGACTGGAAGACCGAATACAACCACGACCGCCAGCACTCACCCCTCGGATACCTCGCACCCGTCGACTACGCTCGGCAATGCACGCATCAATTGGAAACCGATGACTCGCACAGCGACCGGACCGAATAACGGGGGCGGCCCAAGACGGGCGGATCCGTGGTGGGGTCCGGCCACGAGAAGGTCTGGATCATCGTGGCGAGGCCAAGCCCTGCTGTAGCACCGGTCAGGACGCTCCACCGCTGATGCACCATCGATACCGCCCCTGACACGATCAGCGGCAGGAAGAAGTTTCCCAGTGATGCCGGGAACAGAAGGATCTCTCCCAGGAATCCCACCGTGGAGGCCAGCGCAACTGTGCCAGGGAACCATGCCACGAGCAGAGTGAGTACCGCGCTGGCAACCACCGTCGCCGCGTACAGCGGGCCGGGCTGATCGAAGTTTGTGGGCAACAGGCTTAACACCATGAGAAGCAGCGCGATGCCACGCACAGGGCCGTCGATCAGACGTGGCCCGAACACACGGCGTCGCCAGCGCATCGCCCGGGAGTCCTCCATCTCGCCGGGAAGCTCGAGCGTTCCGATGAACGTCATGACCTGATCATGCCGCACAGCGGAAGAACGGGGCGACTGTGCAACGTCCCGCCCACCGCGGGGTGGACGGGACGCCTGACGATCCTTGAAGACTCAAGGCTCCGCGGGAATCAACCCTCGACCGACACAGCCTCCTCGTCGGCCGTCTCATCGTGCCGGGTCTCCACGTCGTCCATCTTGGACTGCACCCAGGGGGCGATCGCGAACATGCCCAGGGAGACGAGCAGCGTCACGCCACCGAGGACCGCGTAGTACACGCCGTCGGAGAAGCCGGACATGAGCTGGATGACCACGGAGGTGAGGCCCATGCCGACGGCCGGGGCGAGGTACCACAGCGTCATCGTCTGGGAGGCGAAGTGGCGCGGAGCGAGCTTGGTGGTGACCGACAGGCCCACCGGGTTCATCAGCAGCTCCGCGACGGTCTGCACGAAGAACACGGCGATGAGGAACCAGAACGGGGCCAGCGCCGCACCGCCCGGGAAGGCGCTGAAGCCGTAGCCCATCATGAGCGCCGAGATGCCGATGATCACCAGCGAGATCGCGAACTTCTGCGCCGTGGAGGGGAAGCGCCCCTGCCGCTTCAGGAACAGCCAGCCCAGGATCGGGGCGAGGATCAGCACGAACGTCGGGTTGAAGGACTGGTACGCCTCGGGGGTGAGGTCGAACAGGCCCAGCACTGAGCGGTCCGTGTGCTCCAGGGCGAAGGTGGCCATCTTCCCGGCGGCCTGCTCGAAGATCAGCACGAACAGGACGTTGCCCACCCACAGCGGGGCGAAGGCGCCCAGGTGCACCCGCTCCTCGGCGGTGACCTTGGGGCTCTTGACCATGGTCAGGAAGTACACGGCGGCGGTGCCGAGCGCGAACAGGAACAGCGCCCAGGCGATCGCGCTGGTCAGCTCCCCCAGCAGCATCTGGAACAGGACCACCAGCACCGTGGCGACCACGGCGATGAGCGCCGCGAGGCCCAGGAGCTTCTTCCCCTCCCCTGGCTTGAGCGGGTTCGGGACGGTGTAGGCGAAGGCCGAGAGCTTCTTACGCCCGTACCAGAAGGAGATCAGGGCCAGCGCCATACCGATCGCGGCGGCGATGAAGCCGATGTGGTAGCCAAAGGCGTGCCGGAGCGCACCGACGATGAACGGTGCGACGAGGGAGCCGACGTTCACCGACATGTAGAAGTACATGAACCCGGTGTCTCGGCGCGGATCGTCCTTGTCATACAGCCCGCCGACCACGGTGGAGAGGTTGGGCTTGATGAAGCCGGTGCCCACGGCGATGAGGATCAGGCCCGCCCAGGAGGTGGCGACCATCGGGATCGCGAGCACGACGTGGCCGGTCATGATGATGGAGCCGCCGACCAGGGTGGACATCCACGGACCCAGGATGCGGTCGGCGAAGATGCCGCCGGGGATCGTCATGAGCAGCACGGCTGCGCCGTAGGCGGAGACGACCACCTGGCCAGCGGTGGTGCTGAGCCCCAGGCCGCCGTTGGCGACCGTGTCCACGAGGAAGTACAGCAGGATCGCGCGCATGCCGAACCAGCTGAAGCGCTCCCACATCTCCACCTGCAGCATCCACGGCAGACCCCCGGGATGGCCGATGAAGGACCTGTCCTCCGCCGACGGACCGTCACGCAGGGTGTCGGGGGCGAAGCGCATCCGCGGTTCGGTGACGCCATCGGGTCCGAGGGCGGTGGTGCCGGTGCCACCCGATCCCTGGCGAGAGGGCGGCTCTGTGGGCATCGGGGGTCGGGATTGGGTCATGGGGAGATGGTCCTTCCAGGCACGTCTTCGCCCCCAGCGGTCCCTGTGCGTCCCCCGGAGGCGCGCGGAGCTTCTCTGCTCCGGCGCATACAGGGTCCCGGTTCCCGAGCGCGACTTCTACCCCAAAGGTCCCGAAACCACCATGATGACTCATATCCCGGACTTAACCGTTTTGTGCGCGGACGCATCGGTCTCCGATGCCACATACGACGGCGCCCCGCCCACCGCTGGGGTGGACGGGGCGCCGTGAGAGGAACCGAGGAGTCTCAGGACTCGTCGGTGTCCTCCAGGAGGTTGCGGGTGCGGTTCACATCGACCGGGATGCCCGGGCCCATCGTCGTGGACACGGTGATCTTGGTGATGTAGCGGCCCTTCGAGGATGCCGGCTTCAGGCGCAGGATCTCATCCAGCGCCGCGACGTAGTTCTCCACCAGCTGCTGATCGGTGAAGGACACCTTGCCCACGATGTAGTGGAGGTTCGCCGCGCGATCGGTGCGGAACTCGATCTTGCCGCCCTTGATGTCGGACACGGCCTTGGCGGTGTCCATGGTGACGGTGCCGGTCTTGGGGTTCGGCATGAGGCCGCGGGGGCCCAGCACACGACCCAGCTTGCCGACCTTGCCCATGAGGTTCGGGGTGGCCACGGCCGCGTCGAAGTCGGTCCAGCCACCGGCGACCTTCTCGATCAGCTCGTCGTCGCCCACCTCATCGGCGCCCGCCTCCCGGGCGGCCTCGGCCTGCGGACCAGTCGCGAACACGATCACGCGGGACGTCTTGCCGGTGCCGTTGGGCAGGTTGACGGTGCCGCGCACCATCTGATCCGCCTTGCGGGGATCCACGCCCAGGCGCATCGAGACCTCGACGGAGGCATCGAACTTCGCGGGGTTGGACTTCTGGGCCAGACGCAGCGCGTCCAGCGGGGAGTAGGTGCGGCCCTCTTCGATCAGGGCAGCGCCGTTCTTGTACGCCTTGCTACGGAATGCCATCTGTCTCAGCCCTCCACCGTGATGCCCATGGAACGAGCGGTGCCCTCGACGATCTTCGCCGCGGCCTCGATGTCGTTCGCGTTCAGATCAGGCATCTTGGTCTCCGCGATCTCGCGGGCCTGCGCCTGGGTGATCTTGCCGACCTTGTCGGTGTGCGGGGTCGAGGAGCCCTTCTGCAGGCCAGCGGCCTTCTTGATGAGCTCCGCCGCCGGCGGGGTCTTGGTGATGAAGGTGAACGAGCGATCCTCGTACACGGTGATCTCGACCGGCACGATGTTGCCGCGCATATCCGCGGTGCGATCGTTGTAGGCCTTGACGAACTCCATCATGTTCACGCCGGCCGCGCCGAGCGCAGGGCCGACGGGCGGCGCAGGCGTGGCCTGGCCGGCCTGGATCTGGAGCTTGATGACGCTCGCGATCTTCTTCTTGGGAGCCATTGCTCTTCCTTACTGTGGTGTGGTTCGGGCGGAGCTCATCAGGCGCTCCTCCCACGGCTGGACGGTCCCGCGCAGCGCGCGGCACAGTCCGAGGTTCGACGTTACCTGCACATCGGGGCGGCGTCGAGGGAGATCACGCGTGATCTCGGCCCTACCGCGCGGCGGGTCCGCCGCGCACCGCCCGAAACCCGGGATGGATCCGGCCGACGGGGCCGGGTCCGGCGGGTCAGATCTTGGCGACCTGGTCGAAGGCGAGCTCGACCGGGGTCTCGCGCCCGAAGATGGAGACCAGCACCTGCAGCTTGCGCGCCTCGGTGTGGATCTCCGCGATGGTCGCGGGCATGGTCTCGAAGGGACCGTCCATGACGGTGACGGACTCGCCGACCTGGAAATCGGGCATCTTCTGCGCGGCCGCGGGCTTGCTCGCAGAGCCGCCGGAGGAACGCTTCTTCTCCGGCAGGCCCACGGAGGGGGCCAGCAGGGAGTAGATCTCATCGAAGGTCAGCGGCGTCGGATCGGTCGCGTTGCCGACGAACCCGGTCACGCCCGGGGTGTCGCGCACGACGCGCCAGGACTCGGTGGTCAGGTCCATGCGCACCAGCACGTAGCCGGGCACGCGGACCCGTCGGACCATCTTCTTCTGGCCGTTCTTGACCTCGGTCGCGTCCTCCATCGGGACCTGGACCTCGAAGATGTACTCCTCCATGTCCTGGGTCTCGATGCGCGTGGCCAGCTGGGTCTTCACGCGGTTCTCGTGCCCGGAGTAGGAGTGGATGACGTACCAGTCGCCGGGGGCGGAGCGCAGGTGCATGCGCAGCTCGGCGAGGGGATCCTCCTCTGGCTCCTCCTCGGCGGCGGGCACCGCAGACGCCTCAGCGGAATCAGCCGCGTCGGTGGACTCAGGAGCGTCGGTGCCATCGGCGGTCTCGTTGTCGCCCGGGGTCTCCGGCTCCGCGACCTCCGCCTGCTCCTCGAGCTCGACGGTCTCCGGGGCGGGCTCGGGGGCAGCGGACTGCTCGGCCTCGGCCTGCGGGGAGGAGGAGAAGCTCAGGGAATCATCGACGTCCTGGTAGGACTCCTCGGGGGTGGAGCTCGTATCGCTCATCGGGGCGGAACCTGCCTTCCTGGCGGCGGTGGTCTGGTGTCGTGGAGGGACGCGGTGCGGCGGGCGTCAGGATGCCGTGAAGGCGATCTGCGAGAGCCAGCCGAAGGCCGAGTCCAGGCCGAAGATCAGAAGGATCATGAAGGTGACGAACAGCAGCACCGTGAACGAGTAGGTCACGAGTTCCTTGCGGGTGGGGACGACGACCTTGCGCAGCTCGGCGATGACCTGGCGGATGAACAGCCCGATCGCCAGGAACGGGTTCGAGGACCCGGAGCCCGGGGCGTCGCCGGTGGGCGTCGCCTGGGTGTTCTGGCTGGAAGTCACAGGTGCGGTTTCCGATCTGGTCGTGATCTCGTGGTGCGGCCTCGTCCCGGCCGGATCAGCCGACCGGTTCGGCAGGGCAGACAGGACTCGAACCTGCAACCTGCGGTTTTGGAGACCGCTGCGCTACCAATTGCGCCACTGCCCTTCACGGAGGAACCCGTGAGACCTCAGGTCCGTGCCGATCGGGTGGATCAGGGCGCGGGCCGTTCGGGCCAGCGAACAGCATACAAGCCCCGGGGCGGCCGTGCGAATCGGTCGGCAGCAGATCACATCTCTCATCCCCCGGCGCTCAGCCCGCCAGGAGCGGCGCGCGGGGGGCTCCGCCCCGCCGGGACCGGCGTATGGGGGCTCGGGTCTTCCCGGGAGCGGCGCGGGGGCTCGCGGGCAGCGGCACCGTCCCATCGGCCGCCCCAGGCTGCGGCGCCGGTCCGGCCGATGGGACGGCGCGGCCGCGCACCTGCTGGCACCGCGCCGCCGGTTTTGCGAGGATTGGCAGGTGAGCACCGACGACGCATGCACCACCGACCACTTCGACGCCTCGACCCCGCAGCCCGCCGCCTCTCCCGCGGACGCGCCCTCTGCCGAGCGTCGGATCTCCGCGCGGATCAGCGCGATCCAGCCCTCTGCCACCCTCGCCGTGGACTCCACTGCGAAGGCGCTCAAGGCCGCGGGCCGTCCCGTGATCGGCTTCGGCGCCGGGGAGCCGGACTTCCCCACCCCCGAGCACATCGTCGAGGCCGCGGTCGTCGCGGCGCGGGACCCGAAGAACCACCGCTACTCCCCCACCGCGGGCCTGCCGGAGCTTCGCGAGGCCCTGGCCGAGCACGTCGGCTCCACCAGCGGCCTGCCCATCGAGCCGGCGCAGGTGCTCGTCACCAACGGCGGCAAGCAGGCGGTGTTCCAGGCCTTCGCGACGCTGCTGGATCCCGGGGATGAGGTGCTGCTGCCGGCCCCGTACTGGACCACCTATCCGGAGGCGATCCGCCAGACCGGCGCGGTGGAGGTCCCGGTGCTGGCCGGCGCCGAACAGGGGTATGTGCCCACCGTCGAGCAGCTCGAGGCCGCACGCACCGAGCGCAGCCGGATGCTCGTGCTGTGCTCCCCGTCGAACCCCACCGGCGCGGTGCTCACCCCCGAGCAGGTCACCGCGATCGGCAGCTGGGCACTCGAGCACGGGCTGTGGGTCGTCACCGATGAGATCTACCAGGCCCTCACCTACGGGGACATGCCCTTCACCTCCGTGCTGCGGGCCGTGCCCGAACTCGTCGAGCGCACCGTGATCCTGGGCGGGGTGGCGAAGTCCTTCGCGATGACCGGGTGGCGCGTGGGCTGGATGGTCGGCCCGACCGACGTCATCAAGGCGGCCACGAACCTGCAGTCCCACCTCACCTCGAACGTCAACAACATCGCCCAGCGCGCGGCCCTTGCCGCCCTCACCGGGCCGACGGAGCCCGTGGAGGCGATGCGGGAGGCCTTCGATCGGCGTCGCCGCCTGATCCTCGACAAGCTCGCGCAGGTGCCGGGTTTCTCGGTGCCCACCCCGAGCGGGGCGTTCTACGCCTTCCCGGATGTCTCCGCGGTGCTGGGCCGCGAGATCCGGGGCCGCCGCGTGGACAGCTCGAGCGAGCTGGCCACCGTGATCCTCGAGGAGGCGGAGGTCGCCGCCGTGCCGGGCGAGGCCTTCGGCGCCCCCGGGCATCTGCGGTTCTCCTACGCGCTCGGCGATGACGAGCTGATCGAGGGCATCGACCGGGTCATCGCCCTGCTGAGCGAGTGAGCACCCCGGCAGGTCCGGGCCGGGACCTCGCAGCGCTGCCGAAGGCACATCTACACCTGCACTTCACCGGCTCGATGCGGCAGGGCACCCTCGATGAGCTCGCGCGCGAGCGCGGGATCCGCCTGCCGCGCGGCCTCACCGACGGCACGGCCCTGCAGGTGGAGGCCACTCGGCGCGGCTGGTTCCGCTTCCAGCGGCTGTATGACGCGGCACGCGCCGTCGTGGATTCCGAGTCCGCGATGCGGCGGATCCTGCATGAGGCCGCGCAGGATGATGCGGCCGAGGGCTCCGGGCGGCTCGAGCTGCAGGTCGACCCCACCAGCTATGCGCCGTTCGTCGGCGGGCTGACCCCGGCGATCGAGATCCTGCTGGATCAGGCGGAGATCTCCGAGCGGGAGACCGGAGTGAGCATCGGCCTGGTGATCGCTGCCAGCCGCACCCGGCATCCGCTGGATGCCCGCACCCTCGCCCGGCTCGCGGCGCGCCATGCCGGTCGGGTGATCGGGTTCGGGCTGTCCAACGACGAGCGGCGCGGCGTCACCGCGGAGTTCGGCCCCGCCTTCCGCATCGCCAAAGATGCCGGACTGCTGTCGGTCCCCCATGGTGGGGAGCTGCTGGGGCCCCGCCACGTGCGCGAGGTCGTGGACTCCCTGCAGCCGGACCGGCTGGGCCACGGGGTGCGCTCCGCGGAGGACCCGGCGCTACTGGAGCGCGTGGTCGAGGCGGGGATCGGCCTAGAGGTGTGCCCGGCCTCCAATGCCTCCCTCGGCGTGGTCGAGGAGGCGCACCACGTACCGCTGCGCACCCTCGTGCAGGCCGGGGCGCAGGTGGCGCTCGGCGCCGATGATCCGCTGCTGTTCGACTCGCGCCTGTTGGATCAGTACGCGATCGCCCGCCGGATGGGCTTCTCCGATGCAGAGCTCGCGCAGCTGGCGGCCGCGTCGATCCGCATCTCCGCCGCGCCGACGGAGGTCAAGGAGCGCCTGCTCAACGAGGTGCGGGAGTGGCTGGAGGGGCCGACGGACACTGCAGGCCCGGCCCCCGCCTCTCAGCGGTCCTGACCGGCACCCTCTGAGGGCAGGGCCAGGAAGAACTCCGGCGCGTCGAGGCCCTTCTCAGCGAAGGCCGCGGCGATCGCCTGCGCGACGCTCTGCGCCTGATCAGCCTCCACCAGCGCGATCGTGGAACCGCCGAAACCGCCGCCGGTCATCCGGGCGCCATGGGCCCCGACTGCCCGAGCCGCATCCACTGCGGTATCGAGCGCCTCGACCGTCACCTCGTAGTCATCGCGCAGCGAGTCATGGGAGGCGTTCAGCAGGGCTCCGAGCTCCGCGACATGCTCACGCACGTTGCCGGATTCGAGCAGCGCATCGAATGCCTTGACCCGCTGGATCTCCGTGATGACATGGTGGGCGCGGCGGCGCACAGTCTCATCGGCGATGGCTGCCAGGCGCTCCTGCAGCTCCTGCTCCCCCTCAACCTCGACATCCCGCAGGGTCTGAACGCCCAGCTCCTGGGCGGCACGCTCGGAATCGGCGCGGCGAGCCGTGTACTGGCCATCCACATGGGAGTGCTCGGCGCGGGTGTCGGTGATCAGCAGGGCGAGGTCCTGGGAGGCGAGATCCCACGGCACCAGGCGGGTGGAGAAGTCACGGCAGTCCAAGAACAGGGCGTGCCCGGAAAGGGAGAGCACCGACGCGGACTGATCCAGGCCCCCGGTCGAGGCACCGGCGAAGTCGGTCTCCGCGGTGATCGCGGCGTGCACGCGCTGCAGCGGGGTGGTGCCCAGCGTCAGCAGCGACTCGATCGCCTCCGCGGCTGCGCATTCGAGCGCCGCCGAACTGGACAGCCCAGCCCCGAGCGGCACCTGCCCGTCGATCATGATGTCCATCCCCCGGGTGGTGGCACCGGAGATATGGGAACGCAGCGCCCACAGCACCCCGGCCACGTAGGCGGGCCAGCCGGTGATCGCGCCGGGTTCAAGCTCGGTCGCGTCGATCTCCAGGATCTGGTCCTCCTGGGCGGAGCGCAGGCGCAGCAGGTTTGTGGGGGTGCGGGCGGCGGCCGCGAAGCAGCGGTGCGAGATCGCCATCGGCAGGCACAGCCCGTCCTGATAGTCCACGTGCTCACCGATGATGTTGACCCGCCCCGGGGCGGACCACACCCCGTCGGGCTCATAGCCGAAGGCCTCCACGAACATGGTGTGCACGCGCTCGGCGGCCTCCGTGCGCTCGGGGGCGGCGGACAGCGCCACAGTGTTCTCCGCGGTGGCGGGGGCGCTGGTCGCAGGGGTCTGAGAGGTCACGGGGATTCCTTTCACCACGGTCAGGGAGGTGGGGCGTGCTGAGCGCCGGGTGAGCCCTGCGATTCTAGGCCACCACGGCCGAAAGCCCCGAGACCATCCCGCCCTCAGGGGCGTACGGTGAGACAGGCCACCGATGGCAGCGGGATCGGCTCCCCGGCCACCTCGAGCGTGCCCTCGCTGCGGCGCAGCACGTCGATGCGATCCGCCTCCTGCGCCGCGACGAGCACCAGGTCACCGATCTGCGTGAAGTGCCGCGGGTGCTCCCCCACCGGGGTCTCGGCGACCAGGCGGGGGCGCATCCCGGCCAGGGACAGCAGCGAGAGGGAGTCCGGTCCGCGGTTGGCGACGAGCAGATACGATTCATCGGCCGTGAGCTCAATGTGGCTGAGGGCGTTGGGACCCTCCGCGCTGCTGGCCGGAACGACGGACCGCACGCCCCAGCGGTGGCGAGAGACGGGCAGGCTCGTTGTGCTCCGCTGCTGGCCGTCGTCCTCGCGGTGGGCGGTCACGATGGCGCCGGACAGCTCCCCGGAGATGTGCAGCTGCTGGGATTCGTGATCGGCGGCGAGGTGGCGCGGCCCGGTGCCGCGGCCCACCACGATCTCCCCGGCCAGGTCCATCCCGCCGCCGGGGGCCCGGCGGTACAGCATCACGGTGTCCAGGCCCAGGTCCGGCACGGCGATCACGTCGGTCCCCGGCAGCACCACGGCCTGGTGCGGGTGGGGATCCGTGTCCGCGCCGCGATCCCGGCCCTCCCGGTGGTCATCGAGGTCGATCTGCGCGGTGGGGACACCGTCGGCGTCCAGGGCGATCGTGGCGACGGAGCCGGAGCCGTACTGGGCGATGACGAGGGTGCGGCCACCGGGCCCACCGGGCCCGTAGGCGAGGTGGCAGCCGCCGGAGCCGTCGATCGGCAGATCCGCGATCACCTCCGCGGCAGTGCCGTCCGGGCTGACGCGCAGGGTCACCACGCGGGTGGGGTCGGTCTCCAGCACGGCGTACAGCAGGGTTCCGTCGGGGCTCCACAGCAGGAACGAGGGGTTCGGCAGATCCACGGTGGCGAGGGTCTGCGCGGTCACGGCGGGGCCGTCGCCGACGGGGCGGATCTCCAGGCGTAGCAGCGCGATGCCGGGGCCGCGGCCGCGGTCGCTCGTGGAGTACCCGCCGGTGGCGAGCAGGGCGGTGGTGGTCATGGGTGCTCCTCGCGCTGCTCGCGCGGCCCGGGCGGGTCCTCGAAGCCGGCCGGCGGGTCGAGGTCCGCCAGCAGGGCGGGATCTTCGAACATGGCCGGAGACAGCGCTGTCATCTCGGAGGTCATCGTAGAGGGCTCCACCACGGCCGGCCCAGGACGTCTGCGGCGTCGCGCCAGGCCCAGGGAGCTGCGGCGTCGGCGCAGGGTGGTGAACGGCGCGGAGATCGCGGGGGTGTAGGCGATCGCGGTGCGGCGGAAGCGCGGCATGATGCGGGCGGCCACCAGCTGGCCGAGCACTACCCCGGCGGCGATCGCCACCGCGACCTCCCCGGCGACCAGCAGCTCCGAGACCCCTACGGAGAGGTCATCGCCCAGGCCCAGAAGGCCGCGGTAGATCCGGGACCCGGGCACCAGGGGGATCACCCCGCACATGACGAAGGCGAGGGCGGGGGCGCGCAGCACATCGGACAGGGCGGTGGCGAGGATGCCGGTGATGAACGCGACGATCCCGACCGAGAAGGAGCGGTCGAGCCCCATCCCGGCGACGAGCAGGTGGTCCAGCAGGGCGGCGAGCGCGGCGATGCCCGAGCCGATCACGAGCAGCCGGGCGGGCACCTGGGTGCCAATGCCGAAGCCGAGCCCGATCCCCACCCCGGAGACCACGACGACGAGCGCGGTGGTGAGGGTCAGCGGCATAGAGGCGGTCACCGAGATGTCCGCACCGATGAGGTCGGCGACGAGGATGCCGGCCCGGACTCCGGCGACGATGCCGACGGTGAGCATGAGGGTCTCGAGGATCCGTCCAGCGGCGGTGACGTACCAGCCGGTGACGGCGTCCTGCACGGCGCTGATCGAGGACAGTCCGGCCAGCTGCACGATGATGCAGGAGACGACGACGATGGACGGGTTCGCGGTGGCATCCAGCAGGGCGACGATCACCGCCATGCTCACGGCGATGAATCCGCCCAGTGCCTGCCCGTAGAACGGGGGGATGGACCAGCGGGCCAGCAGCTCACTCAGGCCGATGAGGATCCCGGCGGCGAGGGTCGCGGCGAGGACGACGAGGCTGCCGGCGCCGAAGCCGAGCGCCGCGGCACCACCCATCATCGCGAAGGCGAGGATCACCAGCGGCAGTCGGTACAGGCTGGGCTCCTGCGGGATCGCGGCGGCACGCTGCCGCGCCTCGGCGAGGTCGAGCTGGCCGCCGATGTACTGATGGGAGACGTCCTCGAAGGCGGCCAGGCGTGCGAAGTTCTGCACCCGCTCCCCTGCCGAGCGCACCCTCGTGAAGGGAGTCGCGGACTCGTCGGCCAGATAGGAGATCGTCACCTCGTTGAAGGTGACCTGCACGGAGACATTGCGCAGTCCGGAGGAGCTGGTCACCCGCAGCACGGTGGCGGTGACCTCGGAGGCGGCCGCACCGTTGGTCAGCAGGCCCTCGCCAATCCTCATGGCGAGGTCGAACACGGCATGCAGCCGGGCGGAATCGGTGGGCACGGGTCGATCCTTCCACAGCGCTGCGCGGGGCGGACAGCCTGGCCGCACACCGGAAAGGTCACAGCGCCAGGTCAGCGGGCCGGAGCGCTGTGCTCACAGGTTCGGGGAGGTGGACAGCACGCCGATGGCGATGGCGAGCACCGCGAGCGCCGTGACGTCCAGGGCGCGGGACCGCACAGCGAGGGCGCCGACAGTCCGCACCGGCAGCACCGCGCGCAGCAGCGCGAGCACCCCGAGCTCCAGGCTCAGCAGCATCCCGGCCAGCGGCGCGGAGTGCAGCGCGCCAATCAGCACGATCACGCCGAGCACCAGGAGCGCGACGATCAGCACCGCCTGTCTCTGGACGGCGGCGCGGAGGGTGAAGGGGGATCGTGTCCGGCGCACCGGACCATGCTACGTCGGGCCGTGGTCGTGGCGCGGGATCGCTAGGCTGGTCGGCGGTCGGCAGTGCCGCCGACCCACACCGATCTCGAGGAGAAACCCTTCCGATGACCAGCCCCGGTTCCGCTCCCGCACCGGTCCGCACCGAGCACGATCTGCTGGGTGACCGTGACGTTCCCGCCAGCGCCTACTACGGCGTGCAGACCCTGCGGGCGATGGAGAACTTCCGCATCACCGACGTTCCGGTGTCCCACTTCCCGAAGCTCATCATCGCGCTCGCCCAGGTGAAGCGGGCCGCGGCCCGGGCGAACCACGCGCTGGGCCTGCTGGATGACCGGGTGGCCGGCGCCATCGAGCAGGCCTGCGAGGAGATCGCGGGCGGTGCCCTGCACGAGCACTTCACCGTGGACATGATCCAGGGTGGTGCGGGCACCAGCACCAATATGAACGCCAATGAGGTGATCGCCAACCGGGCCCTGGAGATCCTGGGGCATGAGAAGGGCGACTACCAGTACGTCCACCCGAACAACCACGTGAACCTGGGACAGTCCACGAACGACGTGTACCCCACGGCGGTGCGCCTGGCGATTCTGCTGTCCTTCCCGGCGCTGGCCGAGTCGATGGACTCGCTGATCTCGGCGCTGCGCGCCAAGGGCGAGGAGTTCTCCCACCTGCTGAAGATGGGCCGCACCCAGATGCAGGATGCGGTGCCGATGACGCTGGGCCAGGAGTTCACCGGCTGGGCCACCACCATCAGCGAGGATGTGGAGCGCCTGACCCGCACGGCGCGGCTGTTCCAGGAGATCAACATCGGCGCCACTGCGATCGGCACCGGCATCACCTCCGACCCGCGCTACGCCCAGCTGGCGGTCAAGGAGCTCGCCGAGATCACGGGGCTGCCGTTCGTGCTCGCCGGAGACTTGGTGGAGGCCACGAGCGACACCGGCGCCTTCGTGACCTTCTCCGGGGTGCTCAAGCGCATCGCGGTGAAGATCTCGAAGATCTGCAATGACCTGCGACTGCTGTCCTCCGGTCCGCGCGCGGGCTTCGGGGAGATCACCCTGCCGGCGGTACAGCCGGGCTCCTCGATCATGCCGGGCAAGGTGAACCCGGTGATCCCGGAGGTCGTGAACCAGGTGGCTTTCGAGGTGATCGGCAACGACCTGACGGTGACGTTCGCGGCGGAGGGCGGGCAGCTGCAGCTGAACGCCTTCGAGCCGGTGATCGTGTTCAACATCCTGGAGTCCACGCGGGTGATGACCCGGGCGATGCAGACCCTCACCGAGCGCTGCATCGTGGGGATCGAGCCGAACACCGAGCGGCTGGAGGAGTACGTCTCGCGTTCCATCGGCCTGGTCACCGCGCTGGTGCCGGTGATCGGCTACGCCCCGGCGACGGAGATCGCGCAGAAGGCGCTGGTGGAGAACCGGCCGGTGAAGGAGCTGGTGCTCGAGGCCGGGCTGCTGGATGAGGCGCATCTGAACTCGCTGCTGTCCGCCGAGGCCATGACCAAGCCGTACCGCCCCACCGCGACCGGCTCCATCCCGGTACTCGCGGACCTGCCCTCGGACAGCGGAGAGTCCGGCAGCTACCCGCACGAGCAGCCAGCCGAGGAGCAGGACACCGTCTGACCTGCGGCGCCGAGGCCCGTCGCGGGGGCGTGGCGGCACGTCGGCGCTGCGGCGCCAGGGCGCTGGGGCACTGGGGCGCAGGCGTGCGCCCCGGCCTCAGCGGCCCGGCGGCAGGCGCCGCAGGGTGAGCAGGACGGGGCCGCGGCGGGCGGGCGCGTCGGCACCCGGAGCTCCGCCGCACACGGCGCGAGCGCTGCAGCCCCCGCAGCCGCCGTCCGCGCAGGCCCCACCGAGGGTCTCGGCGCTGACCATCCCGAGCTGCACCATGCGGTCCAGCACGGCATCGACCATCTCGGGGTCCAGGCCTGTGTGCTCGGCGAGCGCCGTCCGGGCGGTGATGCCCGCCTCCATCGCGGCGGCGATGCGGCGCATCGGCCCGACGCTCGCAGGCTGTGACGACGGGGCGCTCATGCCCCGATCAGCCCCGTGACCAGCAGCCCGCCCTGGAACACGGCGACAGCCAGCAGCCAGGCCAGCAGCAGCTGTCCGATGAGCCCGGCCAGCGTCCAGCGCCAGCCCACCTCGCGCAGCTGTGCCCCGAGGGTTGCGACGCATGGGGTGTAGGCGAGCAGGAAGACCATGAACGCGGCGACCGCGAGGACGGGGTGCCCGCCGGAGGCTTCCGCGAAGGACAGCTGCAGCTGGGTGGCCAGATCGCTCGTGCCCTGCGCGGTGGCGGACTGCGCGGAGGGGTCGGCGACCTGGTAGGTCTGCGCCCACGAGGCGATCACCGCTTCCTTGGCGAGGAACCCGGTGACGAGTGCGCCCACGAGCGGCCAGGCACCGAAACCCGCCGGCGTGAACAGCGGCGCGAGCAGTCCCGACAGCGCCGCGTAGAGGCTGTCCTCAGGGGCGATCGCGCCGATCGGGCCGGGGTCTGTGGCGCCGGGGGCGGGCAAGGCCTGCAGCAGCCAGATCACGGCGACGACCACAACGATGATCCCACCGGCGGTGTGCAGAAAACCCTTCAGCCGCATCCACGTTACCTGCGCGACCAGCCGCGGCGTGGGCAGCTGGTAGGTGGGCAGGTCCATCACGAGGGCGCCCTGGCCCATGGTGCGCCACAGGGTGTGCTTCAGCGCCAGGCCCGCCAGCACGATCAGCAGGATTGAGATGACGTACATCGCGAACACGACGGTGCCGGCGCTGCCGGGGAAGAAGGTCTGGGCGAGCATCACGTACACGGTGAGCCGGGCGCTGCAGGAGGTGAAGGGGATCAGCAGCACGGTCATGAGGCGCTGGCGCGCATCGCCCAGGACTCGGGTCGCGCTGATCGCCGGGACATTGCAGCCGAATCCCACGATGAGCGGTAGGAACGCCTTGCCGGGCAGGCCGATCAGGCGCATCACCCGGTCGGTGACCACGGCGGCGCGGGCCATGTATCCAGAGTCCTCCAGCAGGGCGAGCAGCGCGAACATGATCGCCATGAGCGGTATGAACGTCAGCACCGTGCCCACGCCCCCGATCAGCCCGTTGATCACAAGCCCGGTGATGAGCGGATGGTCGAGGCCGACGGCGGTGAGCCCGGCGAGGGCGGCTGCGGCGAGCGGACCCTGGAATAGCGCATCGAGCCCGTCCTGCAGCGGGGCGGCGACGGTGGTGGTCAGCTGGAACACCGCCCACATCACCGCCAGGAAGATCACTGGTCCGAGCAGCGGGTGCAGCAGGAGGCTGTCGATCCTTTCGCTGCGACTCACGTGGCGTCGGCCGGGCGTGGTGACGGCCTGATCGAGGGCCTGCTGGAGCCAGGCGAAGCGTTCATCGGCCGCAGAGAAGTCATCGGGGCCGGCCGGACCGTCGCGCCGTGCTGCCGGGACCGGGCTCGCCAGGGTCTCCGCCACGGTGCGGGTCAGCTCGGCGATGCCGGTGCCGCGCCGCGGATCCACGGCGACGACGGGGCAGTCCAGGTGTTCAGAGAGGATCTCGGTGTCCACGGCCTGGCCGCGCTGGGCGGCGAGGTCGTTCATGGTCAGTGCCACGACGACGCGGTAGGGCAGCTCCCGCACCTGAGCCAGCAGGTACAGGCTGCGGGCGAGGCTGCTGGCCCCGGCGACGACGACGAGCGCATCGGGGCGCTGCGCGCTGGGCACCTCGAGGATGAGCTCGCGGGTGAAGGCCTCATCGGGGCTGGTGGGGTCCAGGGAGTAGGCGCCGGGGAAGTCGATCGCATCGAGCTCGCGGTCGCTCAGGCTCCAGGTGCCGCGCCCGGTCTCCACGCTGGTACCGGGCCAGTTGCCCATCTGCCGCCCAGCGCCGGTGAGGCGGTTGAACAGGGTGGATTTGCCGACGTTCGGCGCGCCGATGAACGCGATGACGGGAGCGCCGGCGGGGGCGGTGCGCTGCTCGTGAGCCTCGTGGCAGGAGGGGGTGAGCGCGGCCATGCTCAGGCGATCCCGGCCGCAGCGGCGGCACGGTCCTGCGGGCTCGCCGCAGCGGCGGTGTCCAGCAGCAGCTGCCGACAGGTGGCACGGTCCAGGGCCAAGCGGGTGTCTCCCACCTCGATCACGCGGCCACCGCCCGGGGTGCGCTGCAGCGGGCAGACGCACTGCCCGCAGCGCAAGCCCAGTTCCGCGAGTCGCAGGCGCAGGGCGGTGGGGCAGCCGGGGGTGGCGAGGACGACGGGGGCGCCGAGCGGCGCGTCGTGCACGGTGGCGGGCGCGGGGTCCTGCCCAGAAGGTGCGGCGTCCTGCCCGGCGGGCGCGGCGGTGCGCGCCTGGGAGGAGAAGATCCGGCGCCACGAGGTGAACATGGCGCGATCGTAAAGTAAGGCAAGCCTTACAGGGAAGGACTTCCGGCGAATTTCGCGCGGATCACGTCACGTATTTGCGGCCGACGGGCGGTGGCGTGGCCGAAGGCCCGCGGAGCTGAATGGCTCACGCCGCACAGGTCACTCGTCGGCCTCCTCCATCTTGCCGCGCATGACGAGCTTGGGATCCGGGGTGCCGACGACCTCGTGGTCCTTGTCCTCGTACTCGAACTGGGAGAGGAAGAAGCGCATGGCGTTGATGCGGGCGCGCTTCTTGTCGTTGGAGCGGATGATCGTCCACGGCGCGTACTTCTTGTCCGTGCGGCGGAACATCTCCTCCTTGGCCTCGGTGTATGCCTCCCAGCGGTCCAGGGACTCGAGGTCCATCGGGGAGAGCTTCCAGCGCCGCACCGGGTCCAGCTGGCGGATCGCGAAGCGGGTGCGCTGCTCCTTCTGCGAGACGGAGAACCAGAATTTCGTGACGTGGATGCCGGCGTCCACCAGCATGCGCTCGAAGTGCGGGACCTGGGTCATGAACGTCTCGTACTCATCCGGGGTCGCGAAGCCCATGACTCGCTCGACGCCGGCGCGGTTGTACCAGGAGCGGTCGAACAGCACCATCTCGCCCTCGGTGGGCAGGTGCTGGACGTAGCGCTGGAAGTACCACTGGCCGCGCTCACGGTCCGAGGGCTTGTTCAGGGCGACCACGCGGGCAGTGCGCGGGTTCAGGTGCTCGGTGAAGCGCTTGATGGTGCCGCCCTTGCCGGCCGCATCGCGCCCCTCGAAGATGATGATCGCCTTCTGGTCGTGGTCCTCGAGCCAGTACTGGAACTTCAGCAGCTCCACCTGCAGGCGGTACTTCTCCACCTCGTAGACGTCGCGGTCCATGCGCGTGTCATAGGGGTAGCCCTGCTGCCAGGTGTAGACGGGATTGCCCTGCGGGTCGATGAGATCCGGGTCCGGGGTGTGGCCGTCTTGGACGGAGTAGCCCTCTTCGCGCAGATGCTCGATGTACTCGCGCAGGCTCTGGTTGTCGGGGATCTTCACGGCCACTCCTTCGCTACGGCGTCGTATGCCTCAACTCTAGAGGCCGCACGTGGCCGTCCGGTGAACAGAGGGCCCGACGCGACCGCGTGCCGCGGCCCCGCCTTGCCCGCCGCGGCCCGGCTTTTGCCCGCCGCGGCCCGGCCTTTGCTACCGCGGCCCGGCCTTTCCCGCAAATGTCAGCTTCCGAGGCATGTTCGTCGCCAACATGCCTCGGAATCTGTCATTTGCGAGGGAGGGACCAGAGCCCGACGTCAGTGCGCGAAGTGGCGGGTGCCGGTGAAGTACAGCGTCACGCCCGCGTCCTGGCAGGCGGCGATGACCTCGCCGTCGCGGATCGAGCCGCCGGGCTGGACGATCGCCCGCACCCCGGCCTCGATGAGGATCGCGGGGCCGTCGGCGAAGGGAAAGAACGCATCCGATGCCGCGACCGCGCCGCGCGCCCGCTCCGGGGCAGCCTCACCCTCGGCGTGCTCGCCCAGGGTGTTGGCCCGTTCGACGGCCAGGCGGCAGGAGTCCAGGCGGTTGACCTGCCCCATGCCGATGCCGACGGCCGCACCGCCGGAGGCCAGCAGGATCGCATTGGACTTCACGGCCCGCACGGAGCGCCAGGCGAAGGCGAGGTCCGCGAGGGTCTGCGCATCGGCCGCCTCGCCCGCAGCGAGGGTCCAGGTGGCCGGATCATCGCCCGCAGCCTGCAGAGCATCGACGTCCTGCACGAGCGTCCCGCCCCAGATCTCGCGAATCTCCACAGCACGGTCGTACGCACCGGAGAGCTGGAGAATCCGCAGGTTCTTCTTGCCGCGCAGGATCTCGAGCGCCTCCTCCGCGTAGCCGGGGGCGAGGATCACCTCGGTGAAAATCGGCTTGATCTGCTGGGCCATCTGCACGGTGACGGGCCGGTTCGCGGCGATCACCCCGCCGTAGGCCGAGAGCGGATCGGTGGCATGGGCGCGGGCATGCGCGAGGGCGATGTCCTCACCGTCGGCGCAGATCGCGACGCCGCAGGGGTTGTTGTGCTTGACCACGGCCACGCACGGCTCGGGGTGGTCGTAGGCGGCGCGCACGGCGGCGTCGGCGTCCACGTAGTTGTTGTAGCTCATCTCCTTGCCGCCCAGCTGCTCGGCGCCGGCCAGCCCGGGATCGTCGTCGTCGATGATGGCGACGCGGGCGCGCTGGTGGGGGTTCTCGCCGTAGCGGAGGGTGCGCATGCCGATCACGGCGGCGTCCTCATCGCTCATGTCCAGCACATGCGTGGGGCTGATCTCCTCGCCCCCTTCCTCCCAGTCCCCGTCATCCGCGGCGGCGGGGTCGCTGAGGCCCAGCATCCAGTCGCTGATCGCCAGGTCGTACTCGGCGGTGCGGCTGAAGGCGGTGGTGGCGAGCTCCTGCCGCTCGGCGAGGGTGAAGCCCCCGGCCTCGGCGGCACGGCCGGCGAGCGCGTAGTCCTCGGGGTCGACGACGACGGCGAGGCTCGCGTGGTTCTTCGCGGCGGCGCGCACCATCGTCGGCCCACCCACATCGATCTTCTCGATGATCTCCGCGTCGGTGCCGCCAGCGGCGACGGTCTCCTCGAAGGGGTAGAGGTTCACGACGACGAGCTCAAAGGGGGCGATGCCATGCTCGGCCAGCTGGGCACGGTGGTCCTCAAGCCGCTGGTCGGCGAGGATCCCGCCGTGGATGCGGGGATGGAGGGTCTTCACGCGTCCGTCGAGCATCTCGGGGAAACCCGTGACCTCCGCGACGTCGGTCACAGGCACACCGGCCTCACGGATGGTGGCGGCGGTGGAGCCGGTGGAGACGATCTCCACGCCCTGGGCGTGAAGGGTGCGGGCGAGGTCCGCGATGCCGGTCTTGTCGAAGACGCTCAGCAGGGCGCGGCGGATCGGAAGGCGATCGGGCGTGGTCACAGGGGGCTCCTTGTCGGATCACAGGGATTGCACGGGCGGTGTCGGCTCGTGTGCTGCGGGCGGATGTCCTGCGCGGCACCCAGGCGGTCGATGCGCGCGCGTCACTCCCCGGTGGTCACCCACCTGCGCCAGTCGTGTGCGGCCATCGTAACGGGGCCGACGGGTGGGGTGCGTCGGCGCACCGGCAGCCGACGGTTCAGCGCGCGCCGGTCGGCTCAGCGTGCGGCGGTGAGGCGGCGCACGACGTCCACGAGCATGGGCTGTTCGGCGGCTTTGATGCGCTCGTGCAGCGTCGCCTCGGTGTCGTCCTCGCGCACCTCGACGGGGACCTGGGCGAGGATCCGCCCGGTGTCCACGCCGGCGTCGACCTCGATGACGCTCGCGCCGGTGACCTTCACACCGTGGGCCAGGGCGTCGCGCACCCCGTGGGCGCCGGGGAAGGAGGGCAGCAGGGCGGGGTGGGTGTTGATGATCCGGCCGCCGAAGGCTTCGAGCAGCGGCGCGCCGACGAGCTTCATGAACCCGGCGAGGACCACGAGCTGCGGCTCATGCGCCACGACAGCAGCAGCGAGCGCGCGGTCCCAGGCGGCGCGGTCGGGATGGTCGGCCAGGCGCACCACCTGCGTGGGGATCGAGGCGGCGCGGGCGTGCTCGAGGCCGGCGGCATCGGTGTCGGCGAGCACGGCGACGACCTCGTAAGGGCAGTCAGGCTCGCGCGAGGCCTCAAGGAGGGCGGCGAGGGTGGAGCCGGTGCCGGAGATCAGAACGACGATGGGGGTGCGCTTCACCCCGTCAGGGTACGGGCTGAGCGGGGTGCGCCGCTGGTCATGAGGACGCATCCAGGCAGGCGCGGCACAATGGGTGGTGATGAACAGCGAACCCGATGCGAAGCGACCCGACGACACCTCCCTGACGCGCCAGCGCCGACTGCTGGGCGGGATGGTGATCGCCATGCTCAGCGCCTCGCTGCTGTCGCTGGCCTCTCTGCCCTGGAAGCTGCTGGCCGGAGCGGCGGCGCTCGTGGCGCTCGTGCTGCTGGTGATGCTCGTGGTGAGCGCCCTGCGCAACGGGCGGATCGGCACCGCCCTGTTCGCGGTGCTGCTGGGCATCCCGGCGACCCTGCTGATCATCGCGGGCACCGGCATGGGCATCGTGTTCTACGGGCCGATGTCCGAGTACGAGCAGTGTCTGGACACCGCGATCACCGAGCGGGCCCGCGCGGCCTGCAACGACCAGGCGCAGAACTCGATCATCGAGTGGTTCTCAGGAGTCTTCGGCGGCTGAGCGCTGATCCTCCGCGGGGGACTCCTCATCAGCTGACTCGGAATCCACGTCTGCGGTCGACCAGAGGTCCGCCTCGTCGTTGTTTGCGTCTTCACCAGCGTCTGCGTCTGAACCCGCGTCGGCATCCTCGTCGGCGTCTGCGTCTTCGTCTTTGACGGCGTCATCCGTGTCCGCACCGGCAGGGCCGGAAGCACTCCTCGCATCTGACTCGGCCGCACCGTCGGCCCCGTCACCGGCTGTTGCCGCCTTGCCCTGCTCCCGCGGGCTCTCGCCACGCTCTTCCTGCTCGGCGCGCTCCACGCGCTCGCGCAGGGAGTCGACCGCGCGGCGGGTCCAGGGGATCAGCGGCGTGCCGAGCACCCCGTAGACCGCCCCGGCGCCGAGCACGGCGATGCCCAGCAGCGGCAGCAGCATCGTGCCCACCTGCGGGCCGACGTGGGCCAGGCGGTCCTCGCCGATGCCGCCGCCGGACAGCCCCGCGATCAGCAGCAGCGCCACGACGATCACGAGCGGGTAGGCGATCCAGGCGGTGAGGCGGTCACGCTGCTCGAGCTCGGCGACATCCCGCACCAGGCGCGCCGCCCCGAGCCCCACCGCGATCGCGGGCAGCAGCATGAGCGCCCAGGCGGCGGCGGGGAACTCGCCGGGGCCGGGCAGGGCGCCGAGCATCGGCAGGGCCGGCAGCACGCCGGTCTGCGCGCCGTCCAGGGAGATCCCGGTGCCGGTGCCGACGCCGACGGTGCCGCCCACGAGCACGACGAGCGCCCAGATCGCCAGCAGCGGCAGCAGGGCCAGCTGCAGCAGCGCGAGCACGATGCCGCCGATGATCCCGGGCTGCAGCTGCTCGAACAGCGCGGCCTGCGCTGGCAGCGCCAGCAGGATGAGCACGAGCATCGTCGCGAGCCCCAGGCTGAGCAGCGTGGCCAGGGTGATGAGGGCCGCGCGGGCCACCTCGCCGTACGGGGAGGGCAGCAGGTCCAGCACTCGCACCCCGGGCAGCTCATCGGTGGGGTCTCGGCGCAGTGACCACAGCAGGCCGGTGAGCCCGCCGAGCACGGCGACCATCGCCCCGGAGACCAGCGCTGAGGGCACGAGCGGGGAGGTGTCCGCGGAGCGGCCCATCGCGGCGAGGACCGCCAGACCGCTCGCATAGGCGGTGGCGTAGGCGCCGAGCGCGACGCCGAGATCGCGCAGGGCTCCGTGGCGCAGCATCCCGTCGTCCCGGACCGGCACGAGCTTGCGTCCCACCCCGCGCAGTGTTCTCGCGGACAGGGCCAGCAGCAGGATCAGCAGGCCGATGGGGGTGAGGGTCACGGCGCCGTCCACCACCCCGGTGGTCAGCACGATCCCGCCGCCGTGCCCCAGGATCAGGACGTTCAGGGCGATGATGATCGCATCCAGCGCGGTGGCGGTCGAGGCGGTGCCGGCCACCTGCGCGGCGAGCGCGGGGACCACGACCACGGCGATCGCGATCCCCAGTGTGGTGAGGGCGGCGAGGAGTCCGCGGACCACGGGGGTGGCGATGCTCTGGGCGCTGTTGCTCACGCACTGCTCCTCGGTCCGGCTGGGGGTCGTGGGAAGTCGGCCCCCGCGCCCGTCAGAGGGGCGCCGGTCCATGGTCGCACCTTCCCGGGGCGCTCGAGCGCATTGCCGAGCAGGGCGCGCCTCACGCGGGCGGCGCCGCACCACCCCCGGCGCCGACGGGGTAGCGCATAATGGCCCGGATGTCCCCCTCCCCTGCCGCTCCCCGCGACCCCGCCGCCCAGCGAGTGGCCGATGCTGCCCTGACCGGGGGCGATGATGCGCCGGGACAGGAACAGACGGGCGGCAGCGTGGTCCAGCTGCACGTGCGGACGGTGCGGATCGAGGAGCCGGTGGACCTGCTCGCGCATATCCCCGCGGATCTTTCCGCGGCGTGGATCCGGCACGGGCAGGGCATGGTGGCGCTCGGCTCAGCGTGGTCGGTCCGCACGACGGGTGAGCAGCGTTTCGCGGCCGCCCGCGCGGCGTTCACGCAGCTCGCGGCCCGTGCGCGGGTGGATGACGAGGTGCGTGCGCGGGCGAGCGGCCTCATTGCGCTGGGCAGCTTCTCCTATGCCGCGTCCTCGCCGCGGCCCTCCCGGCTCACGGTGCCGCAGGCGGTGCTGGGGGTGATCGAGGGCGAGGCATTCCTCACGGTGGTGGGCATCGAGGAGGAGCCGACGCTCCCGGACTCCTGGCAGGACCTGTTCCCCGCCGCTCCGGCCGAGGAGGAGAGCGACGACGCTGCGGCGCGCGCTGTTCCCACGGGCGCTGCCTCGTCAGGCGCTGTCCCCACGGGCGCTGCCTCGTCAGGCGCTGTCCCCACGGGCGCTGCCTCGTCAGGCACTGTCCCCTCGGGGGCTGTCCCCTCGGGCACGCCCCCGCCCGGCACTCCCCCGTCGGCCCACACCGGAGAGCTCACGCTTGAGCCCGCGCATACGCCCGCTGAGTATCAGCAGCTGGTGCGCGAGGCGATTGCGCGGATCCGGGACGGGCAGGCGCACAAGGTCGTGCTCTCCGAGCGGATCACCGCGACCAGTCCGCAGTCGCTCGACCCGGCGCTGCTCGTGACCCGCCTGGCGCGCGCCTACCCCTCCACCTGGGTGTATTTCCTCGATGACGTGGTGGGGGCGAGCCCCGAGATGCTTGCGCAGACGCAGGACGGGCGCGTGTTCTCCCGGGTGCTGGCCGGGTCCCGCCCGGTGGCCGATGACGGGGAGCTCGAGGAGGCGGATCGGCGGGCCTTCCGCACCGATGCGAAGGAGCGCTCCGAGCACCTGTACGCGGTGGAGTCGGTGACCTCCCGGCTGGAGGATCTGGCCGCGCAGCTCGAGGTCAGCCCGGAGCCGTTCGTGCTGCGTCTGCCGGGGCTCGAACACCTGGCCAGCGATGTGTCCGCGCAGCTGCGCGCGGGGGTGACGAGCCTGGATGTCGCCGCGCGGCTGCACCCCTCGGCCGCGGTCTCCGGCACCTCGCGGGAGCAGGCGGATCAGATCATCGCCGCGCTCGAACCGGCCGACCGCGGCGGCTACGCCTCTCCCGTCGGCTGGATGGATGCGCGCGGGGACGGGCAGTGGGCAATCGCGCTGCGGATGGCGCACCTGACCGGGGAACGCGAAGCGGTGCTGCAGGCCGGCGGCGGGCTCGTCGAGGCTTCGGACCCGGTCGCAGAGCATGCGGAGGTGCTCGCCAAGACACGCCCGATGCTGCGGGCGCTGCGCCGGGACCGCGCGGGCTGAAGCGGCGCGCTACCCCCGTCGGCCCGTGATCAGGTGGGGCGTTCTGCCAGGGTGACCTCGAGCATCACCACGTCGCCGTCGCGCACCAGCTGCAGTTCATGGGTGGAGCCGATGGGCATTCCGCGCACGAGGCCGGTGAGGGCGCCAGCGCCGTCCACCGGGATGCCGTCCATGCTGATCAGCAGATCGCCCTCCTGCACGCCGGCCTCGGCGGCGGGGCTGTCCGGTTCCACAGCCGCGACCTCCGCGCCGCGGTAGCCCACGCCCTCGCTCTCGCCGCTGCCATCGGAGCTGGTCACGCCGAGGAAGGCGTGGCGGGCGGTGCCGTCCTCCACGAGCTGTTCGCCGATCATGAGGGCGGTGTTGGAGGGGATCGCGAAGCCCAGGCCGATGCTGCCGGAGTGCCCGGACTGGTGCGGGATCGCGGCGATCGCGGTGTTGATGCCGATGACCTGCCCGGCGGCATCCACGAGCGGACCGCCGGAGTTGCCGGGGTTGATCGCGGCATCGGTCTGCAGGGCGGAGGTGTAGGCGGTGTCCGAGCCGTCGCCCTTCTCGCCGCTCGCGCTGACCGGCCGGTTCACGGCGGAGATGATGCCGGTGGTGACGGTGTTGCTGAGGCCCAGCGGGGTGCCGAGCGCCATCACCTCCTGGCCGACGACCACGGTCGAGGAGTCGGCGAACGTGGCGGGGGTCAGCTCGGCCGGCGGATCCTCGACCTGGATGACGGCGAGGTCGGTGCTGGGGTCGGTGCCGACGATCCGCGCCGGGTAGCTGCGGCCCTGGTTCGTGGTGATCGTGACATCGGTGCCGCCGGAGACGACGTGCTCATTCGTCAGCACATGCCCGTTGTCATCGAGCACCACGCCGGTGCCCTGGCTGGTGCCGTCCGGGCCGGCGACGAGGATCGCGACGGCGCTCGTGGAGACCTGCTGGGCGACATCGGCCCAGTCGGAGCCCTGCTGGCTCGCAGGCTGCACCACCGGGCCCGGAGCAGCGGGGTCAGCGCTCGCGGACGCGGACGGCTCCGCGCTCTCGGGCAGCAGCTGGTCGTAGGCGATGACCCCTCCCAGGGTGAGGCCGCTGGAGAGCAGCATCCCGGCGGTGACCAGGCTGATCGTGCCCAGCCAGCCGGGACCGCGACGGGGCTGGCGAGCCGGGGGTGGCGAGGTGGGAGCGGGAGGGGCCGTGGTGGGAGCGTGCCAGGCGGGCGGAGCAGCGCCCTGAGCAGGTAGCGCCGGGGTGGCGGCCTCCCTGGGGTTGTCCTGCGGAGCTGTCATGCTCCTTATCTCAACAGAGTCGGCTGTGCCGGGGACGGGTTCTGGCTGGTCTTCTCCTGAACGACCAGCACGCGCAGGCCCTTGGCGGGCTCGTCCAGCTGGTCGGGCAGCTGCTCGGCGGTGGTGCGCACGGGCTGGGCGCCGAGGGCGCGGGCCGCGACAGCGATATCGGCGCCATGCGGCGTGGTGAAGAAGCGGCGCAGCAGCTCCGGCGGGGCGGCGGCGTGCTCAAGGCCCGAGAAGATACGGCCACCACCATCGTCCATGACGATCACGTCCAGGTCAGGGCGGGGTTCGTCGGGGCCGATGAGCAGGCCCGTGCCTGTCCCTTACACACCTCTGACGCCGGCGTCCACACCCCCCGTGGCTTACCTTGGTGCGCCCGCGCCCGTGCACGACGACGCCTGCTGCAACTCGGTCACCGGCCGT
>NZ_JALLAL010000039.1:0-27849 GCF_023062615.1 Brachybacterium sp. Marseille-Q7125
TGTTCACCTCCCCAGACATGGACGGCACCGCGTGCCTGCAGGTCACCGGCCCCGTCCCGGAGATCACCGCGCTCGGCCACCGACTCGACGCCGCCGCGAGGGCCGTCCAGATGGCGCAGCGCCAGGCACTGGCCGCGGCACGCGGCGAAAGAACCGGTTGTGGCGACGGCACGGCGGGGTCGATTGATCTCTCGACACTCCCGTTCGACCTGGGGCCGCTCGCGGGCGACTCCACTGCTCAGGCCGACCATGACGACGCCCGTTCCTTCGCCGACGCCGCCCATTCGCTTGACCCCGCCGCGGTCCCGTTTGACGTGTTCGGTACTGTCGCCGAAACCGGCAGGCCTATGAGTCTCGCGGCGCTGCGTTACGCGATCCTGACCCGGACCGCGTTCGGGACCGAGGGTATTGAGGTGCCGGAGTCGGGGTTCCGCATCAACGTCACCGTGCCCGTGATGACGCTGCTCGGTCAGTCGGATGCGCCCGGTGAGGTGGATGGGGCGCATCCGATCCCGCCCGCCATGGCCCGGGATCTCGTGGTGAACGCCCCGGTGTTCCACCGGGTGCTGACCGATCCCGTGGACGGCAGTTTCCTGCCCCGGGCGGCGAAGACCTATCAGGTGAGTCGGTCGATGCAGGAGTTGCTGCGGCAGATCGACCCGATCTGCGCCGTCCCCGGCTGCAGCACCATCGTCACCACCAGCGGCGAAAGTGACCACATCGAAGAATTCGACCACCAGCATCCAGACCGTGGTGGCCCCACGAGCCCCCAGAACCTCCACCGGCTCTGCTACAGCCATCACCGGCTGAAAACCCTCGGGCTCATCGACCCGATCCGCGACCCCAACACCGGGGTGACCACCTGGACTGCCCGAACCCGCGGACGCAGCCGCCCCTTGACCGAAACCGCACGCAACACCGACCTCGTCACCCGCGAGCTCGGCGACCACCTGCGGGCCGTGTGGAACTCCTACCTCGAACGCGAGGAAGAAGCCCACCGCCGAGCACGAGGCGAGGCGGTAGACGAAGAGAGCGAGCCAGCCGCAGACCCACCCAGCCCCGCTGCCCCGCTTTACGACCCCGAGCACCCGCCGTACTGAGAGCACCGCTCCGCACGGACGGCACTGCGTCAGGCCCGCGCACCCTACGCCCGAGCCCCGGCCAGCCTCCCCGACCCCAACCACGAACGGCACTCAGACGACCGGCCACCTGCCATATGCACGCAGCCGGTCGCCTGAGTACCGTCCATGGAATCCTGGCGCCAACACCTCAGCCGTCATCCCCGCCGCCAGCGCCCTCAGCCCCAGCACGCCCATCCCCGGCACTCCAGGCATCCCGCGCCTCGCCCTCGAGCCGGTGCTCGCGTGCTCCGACTGCCGCGGCGAGCCCGTCGGACCCCACCATGACCACCATCCCCGGGTACCCGGCCAGCAGCCGCTCGAGCATCCGTCGGCCGGCATCGTCCAAATCTCCCTCGAGGCCGTCGATCAACAGCAGCGGCGGCGTCCCGTACACCGCACGGGCCAGGGCCAGGCGCGCCTTATCGGCCCGCGACAGCGGATCCCCGCCGCGCCGCAGCTTCGTGCCGGGCCCACCGGGCAGATGCGCCAGGTCCAGCCCCACCAGGTCCAGCACCTCCTGATCGAGCGCCGCATCGAGGTCCGGGCGCCGGTAGTGCAGGGCGCGCCGCACGCTGCCGCGCTCGAACACGGTGCCGGAGGCCACATGCCCCACCAGCACCCGCGTCTCCTTCGGCGAGATTGCCCGCAGGTTGTGCCGCCGCACCCACACCGAATCCGGTGCCTCATCCTCCGGCCCCGGCGACAACTCCAGCAGGCGGCGCAGGAACTCCTGCGGAGCCTGCGGGTCATCGGACACCAGTCGCACGATCTCCCCCAGCCGCCCCTGCACCGGCGCACCCGGCGCGGTCAGGCCCGGCAGGTCCAGCAGAATCGCCGCAGCATCATCGGCCGCGGCCGGCAGCCGCACCGCTGCCCCCGCCTTCCGCCGCTGCTTCGCATGCGCCCGGCGTTCTTTCGCCGCCGCAATCGCCGGGCCCAGCACCATGCGGGCCGACTTGTACGTCTGCCGGTACTCCACCACCCGAGCGATCCCCAGCACCGGCGTGGACGCGATCCCCGCGACGGCCATCGCCGCCATCGTCACCCCTGGCTGCAGCCCCAGGTAGGTGCCGGTCGCCGCGACCATCAGCGTGGTCAGCGTCGAGGCGACGACGCCGCCAGCCCGGATGGTGCCCACCGTCTCCGCGCGGTCCACCGCGATCTCCACCAGGTCACCCGAAGCGTCCCGCAGATTCCGCAGCTCACGCTTCGACCCACCGGCCGCGAGGATCCCCTCGGACGCCGTGACGGTATCCGCGATCCGGGAGGCGAGCCGCCCCCGGGTGCGGCGCATCCGACGGGTCTTGATCAGCGCTGAGCGCGACCACACCACCAGGCACAGACCTAGCATCAGCAGCGGCGTCGCCATCGCGAGCGCCAGGTATGGGTGCAGCACCAGCAGCGTCGCAAGACTGCCGCCCACCAGCGGCACCGCGACCGTCAGCGGCGCGATGCCCTGCGAGACCCAGTTGCGCACCCCCGAAAGATCATTCGTGGTCCGCGCCACCGTCACGCCGAGCGACGTCGAATGCCCCGGGGTGAGGGCATCGCCCAGCAGCGTGAGTCGCAGCTGGTGGACGTAGTCCTGCCCCAGTTTCTCGCCCACCACCCGCTCGTGCATCGTCAGCGCACCGATTGCGACCGCCGTGAGGACCAGCAGGATCACCGCTCGCAGCAGCAGATCCGAGGACCCGGCCGGGGCGGCCTGCAGCCGCACCAGCGCCCACGCGGACAGCGCACCCAGCGCCGCCTGACCCAGGCCCAGCAGCACCAGCAGCAGCAGCCACCACCGCCGCGCACCCCGCAGCAGCGGGGGCAGCGGCGGGGCGTGCTTGAGCAGCCCGTTGTCCAGCAGGACGGGTTCGCGCTCGCGACGGCGCAGGAGCATCAGTTCAGGCCTCCTGCAGCAGATCCTCGACAGCGCCGCGCGCCACCTCCGGCAGCCCCAGGTCGAAGGTGTCGATCACCGGCACCTCCAGGGCCCGTCGCGCCTCTGCGGCCGCGAGCGGGGACGCGGTCACCACACCGGAGACGAGCGCCGGCCCGTGGCCCAGTCCCGTCAACGCCTGCACGCCCCCGGCCGCGCCCAGCGCATCCCCGGCGGCGAACACGATGCGATTCACCACCTGCGTGACATGCGGATCCTGCAGCAGCCGCGAGGTCTCGCCCTGGTAGAGCCCATCGGCGATCTCGATCAGCACCACATCGGGCCGCTCCGCGCCGCCGGCCAGCTCATCGGCCATCGACAGCACCAGGTCACGCACCTCCTCGTACTCCACCTGGAAGGTCGAGGGGTAGCCGAAGTCGGTGAAGTCCAGGACCCGATGCGCCCCCGCGTCGGTGAACAGGTTGTAGTCGTTGCCGGCCCCGGTGCCGGTGGCCTTCCCGGCCGCGACCCGCAGGCCCGCCGCCGCCAGGCCGTGCGCGAGATGCGCCAGCACCGTGGACTTCCCTGAGTTCATCGACGTGCCCAGCACCGCGATGACCGGCACGTCATGCGCGGGCCGCTGCGGGCGGGCCGTCACGCCGCGCACCACGTGATGGGCGGCGGCGCGCTCGAGCGTCACCGGGCCGTGCGCATCGCGCACCACGCCGATGGGCTCGATCTCGGTGGGCAGATCGATGTCCGCGTGCTGGTCGATCACGCGGGAGGCGAGGCCACCCGCCGCCGCCAGATGGCAGGGGCCCAGGTCGCCGGGGATGACCGCAAGGAACTGGTCGGCGGCGTACCGGGAGCCGTAGGCCACCAGGATCTCGTCACCGGGGAACAGGATCTGCCGACGCGACACCGGGGACTCCAGACGCTTGTGCTGCCCGATCTCGATGACCCGCGCGAGGACGACCTCGCCGGCACTCGGCACATGGTCCTCGGTGATGAGGTCCAGCCCGGTGGCGCGGCGCAGGAACGCCCCGACGGTGCGGGTGGAGAAGGCGTGCTTGGCGCGCTCGAGGCGCACCCGGGTGCTCACGGCCGCGGCAGCGGGGCGGGGGAGAGCCTGCGCGGCGGCGGTGAGGTCGTGGTCCAGGACGGTCATATGGTGCTCCTCGAGACGATGGTTCAGGCGGGACCGCTGCGGTCCTGCCGTGCAAGGTGAAGCAGACTCCTGCGCCATGAGCTCGCGATGAGGCGTTCATGAGAGGGATCTCAGGAAAATGAACGTCCTGGCCAGCGCCGGTGTAGACCATCGGCCGATGCCGTGGCCCACCCCACCTTGGTAGGTTGCCCGTGTGACTGCTCCCGGCGCCGCCTCCCTCCCGTCCGCGCCTGAGGGAGCCCTGAGCGCAGAGCTGCCCGACGGGGAGCAGCTGCGCCAGGCCCTGCGCCCTGCCGCTCTGCCGCTGCCCACCCCCCGCACGGCCGCGGAGATCGCCGAGCGTCTGCATGATCTGCTGGGCGCCGGGCAGAACCAAGCCGCCCGTGACCTTGCCGCCCGAACCCTCGCCGCCCGCGCCCTCGCCGAGCCGCCCCGAGACGCTGCCGCCGACGGGTCTGCCGCCGACCGCCTGGATCTCGCCCGCGCCCTCGTACGGGTCGCCGACGCCTCCAACAAACCCGAGATGCTGCAGCAGGCTGCCGGGCAGTACGTGAGCCTGCTGCGCCGCGGCGGGCATCGCGCGCAGGCCGCGGCCACCGCGCAGGTGCTGCAGGAGATGCTGACTCCCGTCGGCCCCACTGCGGCGACCCGCGCCGCCCTCGCCCAGCAGGCCCCGCCGGATTCTGCCCCGTCCTCTGCGCGGGGGCGCCGACGGGCCGCACCGGTCGCCGTGGACCCGGGGCTGCTGGCCGTGGCGCGCGCCCTCGCACCCCTGCCCGGAGCCGACGATCCCGCGCGGCTGCTCGCCCGCACCCGCGCGGCCCTGAGCGCGCTGCCCGAGGTGCGGGAGCAGCTCGCCGCTGATCCCGAGGCGGAGCTGCGGCTGCGGCTCGCCCAAGCCCTCGAGGGCTGCGGGGATGATGCCGCCGCGACCAGCGCTGCCCTGGACGTGCTGGACCTGCTGGAGACGCCCGGTGAGACCGCCCCGTCGGACCCTCAGCATCTGGCTGCCGCCGCCCGTGCTCTGCTGGCCCGCACCCTGGGGCTGTCCCATCCGACGCTCGCCGCCCAGCACGCCGTCGCCGCGCTCCTGACCCTCTCCGCAGTGGAGGATCCGCCGCTGCGGATCGGCCTGATCACCTCCCTGCTGCGCGCCCTGCTGGCCGCCGATGCGCAGCGCGAGGCGTCCTTCACCGCGGGCCGCCTGATTTCCCTGCAGCGCACCCTGCAGCAGGAGCCGCTGCGCGTCGCGCCCCTGCTCGCGGTTGCGACGCAGCGCCTGCAGGCCGAGCGGTATGAGGCCGCGTGGGTGCCGCTCGAGCAGGCCCGCGAGATCGCCACCCGCCACCGCGACCACCGGGGCCTGCTCGAGGCCGCCCGGCTCGGCGCGAGCCTGCGCGAGCGCGAACAGGACCAGGCCGGATCACTGCGCGAGCTGCAGCGACTGGCCCGCGAGGCCCGCTGGCTGGCCGATGACCTCGCCACCGCCCGCGCCGAACAGCCCGAGCTGGTGCGGCTCGAACTGCAGTCGAACTCGCTTGCGCTGCGGCGCGCCCTGGACCTCGGTCAGCGCGGCGTGGTCAGCAGGTGCGTCCGCGCGATCGAGCGCCGCACCGCGCCCGGCGCCGGCTGGACCGGGCTGCCACCTGAGCTGCTGTGGGACCACCGGGTGGATGCGCGCGCCGGAGCCCTCATCGCCGCCGGGGAGGAGCTGCGGGAGACGGCCGATGATGAGGCTGCCGACGAGGGCGCGCTGGCCGCCGCCCGCGCCGAGCTCGACCGCTGCCTCAAGCAGGCGCGCACGGCGATCGACGCCGCCCCGCCCGGGCACACCGAACGCGCGGAGTACTGGCGCACCTACGTCAGCGAACGCTACGCCCACTACACAGGCTGAGACCCGGGGCGGGCTGACACCCGGGGCAGGCTGAGCCGCTCAGGACCCGTCGGCCTCCTGCATCGTGGTGGTGAGCACCTCGATGACGGCCTGCGGATCGGTCGCGGGGTTCACGAAGGCGAGCCGCAGCGCCACCTCACCATTGACGCTGGTGGGCACGCACAGCATCGTCCCCGCCTTCGCGAGGCGCTGCGACCAGCGGCGATACGCCGGTGCCGTCCAGCCGGGGCGGCGGAACACCACGACCGACAGCTCCGGCTCCGCGATCAGCTCCAGATGCTCGGACTCGCGGATCGCGCGGGCCACGGTGCGGGCGTTGCTGAGCCCCTTCTCCACGGCCGCGCTGTACGCCTCGGTGCCGTGCGTGGCCAGGGAGTACCACAGCGGCAGGCCGCGGGTGCGGCGGGAGAGATGCGCGGCGAGGTCCGACGGGTTGGACTCCCCGCGGTCGATCGAGTCGAGGTAGGAGGCGTGCTGCGAGTGGGCGGCCGCCGCTGGGCGCGGATCCCGATACAGCAGGGCGCAGCAGTCATACGGCGCGAACAGCCACTTGTGCGGGTCCACGATGAAGGAATCGGCCTGCTCGATGCCGGTGAAGCGCTCGCGGGCGCTCGGCGCGGCGAGGGCCGCCCCGCCGTAGGCGCCATCGACATGCACCCACACGTCGTGGGCGTGCGCCGCCTCGACCACCGCGGCGATGTCGTCGACGATCCCGGCATTGGTGGTGCCGCCCGAGGCGACGACCGCGCAGATCCGCGGATCCGCCTCCAGCGCGGCAGCGAGTGCCGCGCCCGTGAGGTGCCCGCGGTCATCGACCGGCACCGTCACCACGTCCATGTCCAGCAGTCGCGCGGCTCCCGCCACGGAGGAGTGTGCGGTCGAGGCGCAGGCCAGCGCCCAGCCGCCTTCGGGCCGACGGCCCCGTCGGCGCAGGGCGTCCTCCCGCGCGGTGGCGAGCGCTGAGAGGTTCCCGGAGGTGCCGCCGGAGACGAATACGCCCGCGGCGTCTGCCGGCCATCCCAGCAGGTCGGCGATCCAGCGCAGCACCTGGTTCTCCGCGAAGATCGCGCCGGCGCCGCCCTCCCAGATGCCGCCGAACACGTTCGCGGCAGAGACGACGGTGTCGAAGGCGACCGCCGCGCGGGTGGGGGCGGCCGGGATGTAGGCGAGATTCATCGGGTCATCGCTCGCGCGGGTGGCCGGCAGCAGCACCTCATCGAACAGCTGCATCGCCCGGGGCGCGCCGATCCCGCCCGCGGTGATCGTCTCGCCGACCTCCGCCTGCAGCTCCTCGGCGCTGCGGGCAGTGGTTTTGGGGTCGCTCGGGGTGGTGGCGTGCGCGGCGGCCCAGCCCAACGCCAGGTTCACGGCCTCCCGCTCATCGCCCCACACGGGCGAGGGCGGCAGATGGCTCTGCAGCGCATCGGAGGCGCGGGAGAAGTCGGAGGCGGGGGAGGAGTGGGGCTGTACGGAATCCTGGGTCACTCAAGCATGGTGCCACGCGCGCCGCGCTCCCGCAGACCTTGACGCGACGCCATGATGACGTCAGGCTGACGTCATGGATCTTCGTGCCGTGACCGATTCCGTCCAGGATCAGCTCCACACCACCGCCGCGCTCGGGGACGAGAACATCCGCCGCGCCGCCGATCTGCTCACCGTCTCCCTCGAACCCGCGCTGCGGCTCGCACTGCAGGACGTCATCGGGCAAGTCGCCGCCGAGATCTCCGCCCAGATCGCCCCCGGCCGGGTGGATGTGACGATGCTGGGCGCCGATGCCGACATCCGCGTCACGCCTCCGCCCGTGACCCCGCCTGCGCCCGCCGCCGCCCCATCGGCCCCGACGGATGAGGACGAGCAGACCGGCGGCGCGACCAGCCGCGTCACCTTCCGGCCCCCGCAGGCGCTCAAGACCCGCCTCGAGCGCGCCGCCGCCCAGGAGCAGCTGAGCCTGAACACCTACCTGGTGCGGGCGCTCACCGCGCACCTGGATGAGCCCGCCCCCACCCAGGCCCCGAGCCACGGCGCCGGCCGCACCAGCGGCTGGTTCCTCTGAGCCCCGCCAGACACCGCCCGCCCGAACGGAGAGCGCCATGAGCACCGCCGACAAGTACATCGCCCCCACCATCCACACCTTTTCCTCCCCCACGCCGATCCACGTCTCGGTGCAGAACCTGCGCGGGGACATCTCCCTGCGCACCGAGCCCGGCGATCAGATCCGCGTCGAGCTCGCGCCCCGCGGGCAGGCCGGGCAGGAGCTTGTCGAGCGCATGGAGGTCCGCTTCGAGGACGGGCGCCTCACCGTGAACGCCCCCGCGGAGGAGGCTCAGCATGTCGGCGGTCGGCTGGGAGACCTCCTGCGCGGTATGGGCGGGGGTGAGGGGAGCGGAGGGTCCTGGACCGACCGTTTCGCCTCCTCTATGCGCTCCACCTGGCGCAGTGTGGAAGGGCTCGCGGGGACCCTGGCTGTCACCGTCGTGGTGCCCGAAGGTTCGCGGGCCGTGCTGCATGATGGCGCCGGGGACCTGCGGGTGAGCGGTGAGCTGGCGCGCGTGGAGGCGCGCACGGGCGCGGGGGATGTGCGCGTGAGCAGTGCTCCGGCGGATCTCAGCGTGACGACCGGCAGCGGGGACATCACGATCGAGGAGCTGCGCGGTGACGCCCGACTGACCTCCGGCGTGGGTGACGTGACCGTGTCCCGCGCCCTCGAGGGCGCACTGCGCATCCGCAGCGGCACCGGGGATGTCACCGTCCGCGTCGCCGAGGGGACCGCGACCAAGGTGGACCTCGCCACTGGGCGCGGCGACCGCGACGTGCGCCTGAGCCCCACCAGCGGCGCCGGTGCCGCCGAGCGGGTCCTCGAGATCCATGCCCGCTCCGGGGTGGGGGATGTGCGCGTCCTGCGCGCTGAGGGCTGAGCGCCCTCGATACGGTGTGCCCATGCCTATGGCCACCCTGCTCGAACACCTCATCGGCGACGTCCTGGCCCCGCGTGGTCGGCTGCTCGGACGTCTGCGGCCGTGTCCGCCCAGCGCCCTGCCGAGGGACCTGGACCCGGCACAGGCCGGTCACGTGGTGCGCGGGCGGCGGGGCTGGCGCGGGATCCTGCTGGGCACGGCCGATGGCTTCCTGTGGGCCGTGCAGATCCTGTCGCCCGAGCACAGCAGCGACGGTGCCCCGACCCATCCGCTGCCCGAGCTCGTGATCGATGGGACGGCGCGGCGAGGGGACCGCGCTCACCTGGGACAGGTCCTGCGGGCCCGACCCTCGGCGCTGCGGCGCACCGGCACCTCACTGCGACGCCGCGATGCTGAGGCGCTGCGGGAGGCCCTCGCGGCTGCCGCCCGCACCTGATCTGTCCACAGCCTCCGGGCCCTGCCGCCCGCCCGTCGGCCCTCCTTCCTACACTGGACCGGTGACCTCCACCGACGCCTTCGAAGCCGGACCCGACCGCGCCCTTGAGCGCACCCCGCCGCAGGACCTCGCCGCGGAGCGGGGCGTGCTGGGCGGCATGATGCTGTCCAAGGACGCGATCGCCGACGTCGTCGAGACGCTCCACGGCGACGACTTCTACCGTCCCGCCCACGAAATGATCTACGAGGCGATCATCGACCTGTACGGGCGCGGCGAGCCGGCGGACCTCGTGACCGTCTCCGATGAGCTCTCCAAGCGCGGTGAGCTGCAGCGCGTGGGCGGCGGCGCGTACCTCGCGGACCTCATCGACATGGTCCCCACCGCCGCGAACGCCGGGTTCTACGCCGAGATCGTCGCCGAGCGCGCCACCCTGCGGCGCCTCGTGGAGGCCGGCACTCGCATCGTCCAGCTCGGCTACGCGAGCGAGGGCGGCGAGGTGGATGAGGCCGTCAATGAGGCCCAGGCCCAGGTGTACTCCGTCACCGAGCGTGGGCAGAGCGAGGACTTCGTGCCGCTCGGCGAGGTGATCGACGAAACGCTCAACGCCATCGAGGCCACGCAGAACCGTGGCGGGCAGGTCACCGGCATCCCCACCGGCTTCGCGGAGTTCGACGAGCTCACCCAGGGCCTGCACCCCGGGCAGATGATCATCTTCGCGGGCCGCCCCGCGATGGGGAAAACGACGCTGGGCATGGACGTGCTGCGCTCGGCGTCGATCCACAACGGGCAGACCTCCGTCATCTTCTCCCTCGAGATGGACAAAACGGAGATCACGATGCGTCTGCTCTCTGCGGAGAGCCAGGTGCCGATGAACCGCATGCGCGACGGCTCCATGGACGACCGCGACTGGCAGTCCATGGCCCGCGCCATGAGCCGGATCGCCGATGCACCGCTGTTCATGGACGACAGCGCGAATATGTCGCTCATGGAGATCCGCGCCAAGTGCCGACGCCTCAAGCAGAAGCACGACCTCAAGCTCGTGGTCATCGACTACCTGCAGCTCATGAGCTCCGGCAAGAAGGTCGAATCCCGCCAGCAGGAGGTCTCCGAGTTCTCCCGCGCCCTGAAGCTGCTGGCCAAGGAGATCGAGGTGCCGGTCATCGCGATCTCGCAGCTGAACCGCGGCAGCGAGCAGCGCACCGACAAGACCCCGATGATGAGCGACCTGCGCGAATCCGGCTCGATCGAGCAGGACGCGGACCTCATCGTGCTCATCCACCGCGAGGACTACTACGAGAAGGAGTCCGCCCGGGCCGGCGAAGCGGATCTCATTGTCGCCAAGCACCGCAACGGCGCCACCAAGACCATCCCCGTGGCGTTCGAGGGGCACTACTCGCGGTTCAAGGACATGGCGGGGACCGGCGGGTTCAGTGGGTGAGTCTGGCGCACTGAACGCCATGGAGCCATAACGGCTCCATGCCCACTATCCAGATCACAGACGTCCCGGCCACGACCCACGCCGTGCCGCGCGAACGCGCCGTGAAGGTCATGGAGCTCAGCTGAGCGGCCGCAGCCGCAGTCGATGGCAGCCGATCATCCTGCCTCGTCGAGAGTCACCCTGCCCTCGCAGATCCCGGTGATCTTGAGCCGCACCCCGTCGATCTCGAGCACATCGCCAACCTGCTGCGCCATGAACACCCGGTCGCGGCCCGGGATGTCGCTCGGAGGGGACGTCTGCCAGGCGATGTTCGCGGTGGGCGGCTCAGCGGTGTGGTCCACGACGTTCGCGGTGAGCTCGAGGCTCGCCCCGGAATCGGTGGCCGGCAGCGTCGTGGAGCTCGGACCCGCAAGGCCCTCACGCAGCTCATGGTCGAAAGCCTCAGGGCAGGTCATCGCATCCTCCTCGGGAGCCGAATTCGGGTGTTCCGGCTCAGGGGCAACAGGCTGTCCGCGACGACATGCTGCGGAGCCCAGCACGAGCGCGGCGATCAGGATGACGCGTCGTCGCATGGTGCCTCCGATCCGTGGTGTCCCTCAGAACCTACCGGCTCCGGAGAAGTAGTCGTCGAACTCATCGACGGTGAGCACGAGGAGGTCGACTGCTGCCGAGGTGTCGAGGATCATCGGGGGAGGCCATCCTCGTCGTAGAGGTCGGCATTGGTGAGCCAGCGGTCTCGCGTGGCCCGGACCTCCTGTTGCAGGACTGGCGGGTGAGGCTGGCGCACCGATCACGATGGAGCCATGATGGCTCCATGCCCAATATTCAGATCAAGGACGTCCCGGCAGAGACCCATGCCGTGCTGCGCGAGCGTGCCTCCGCTGCGCATCAGTCGCTCCAGGAGTATCTGCTGACGCTCCTGGTGGAACAGGCCTCGAGGCCCACCGTGGACGAGGTGCTGGATCGGGTGGCGGGGCGTCACGGTGGCCGAGTCGACATTGCCCTCGCGCTGGATACCCTGGACGCCGACCGTGCTCGTCGTTGATGCGAGCGTGCTCGTCGTCGGGCTCCTGGACGACGGGCCGGCCGGCCGATCCGTCCGTGCCCGGCTCCGGGGCGAGCAGCTCGTCGCCCCGTCGCACATCGACCTCGAGGTGATCTCCGCGTGGCGAGGGCTCGCGCGCTCGGGCCGGATTCCTGCTGAGAGGATCCAAGATGCCGTGGGCGACCTCCAGGATTTTCCGATGCGCAGGATCGTCCCCACCGCCCTGCTGGCTCGCTGCTGGGAGCTGCGGGACAACATCACCCCGTACGATGCGGCCTACGTTGTCCTCGCGGAAGCGTTGGAGACGACGCTGCTCACGGCCGATGAGCGGCTCGCTCGCGCCTCCGGGCCGCGCTGCGCCGTGGAGGTCATGGACCTCAGCTGAGCCACTCCAGGAACGCCAGCACCTGTCAAGGCCCGGGTTTGGTGGAGGCTGGGTTATCTGGCGTTCAGGGTTCGAGGGCGGGTTCTGAGGGGTGGGAGAGGGGCTCGGCATGGGGTTCCAGGCCAACTACTCCGTCAAGAGCGGAGCAGGACGCGTCGACAGCGTGAAGCCTAGAGAGGACCTCACCTACAACAACGTGCCAAGCCGGACGGTCACGGCGCAGTCCACATACATCGGCCGTAAGACCAGCACGTCCTCGATGTACGCTTGGGGCAGCACGTGGATCAAGTCGGAGATCGCTGGAGTGACGAAGACCTGGTGCCTCGAGCTCAGGGTCACGGGCAGCGCCTGGGGCACACAGTGGTCCTGAGCGGTCCACGAAAGGAGAACCATGGATCTGGGAATCGGACCGATTGAGGTACTGCTAGTCGGAGGGCTGGGGGTCCTGGCCTTAGCTATCGTGAAGATTGCTTTTGGGGACCGTGGATCTCGGCATCGGAAGCACAAGGACTGAGAGAAAAGCTCCCGTGAGGGCAAGGGCTCGCCGCAGATGTGGCGAGCCCTTGCCCTGTGGAGCAGCAGTCTCGCCTCTGGGGTCGAAGGATGTGGGGCGCGGATAGCCGTACCCGGCGATGGGTCTGCCGCACGATCAGGTGACAGTTGGGGTGTCAGGCCGCGAGGCTCACGGCCGGGCAGATCGCTCGGTGGCGAGGTCGGCCAGCCCGCCACTGCCCGCCCTGCCAGACTTGACCCATGACCTTCCTCGATCAGCTGTGGTTCCAGATCGGCATCACCCCCGCCGGGGTGATGGGCGTGCTGCTGGCCACGGTCACGCTGTACCTGCTGTTCACACTGATCCTGCAGGTCGCGGGGCAGCGGCTGTCGGCGAACCCTTCGGTGCTGAGCTTCGCGGTGATGGCGCTGCTGGGCGCGCTGACCGCGCGCGCCATGCTCGGCAATTCGCCCACCCTCTTGGGCTGGCTCCTCGCCGTTGCCGTGCTGCTGCTGCTTGAATCCACGCTGGGGCGGATCCGCGGGGGACTCGGCCGGGTGTTCCGCCGTGGCGGACCGCGCGCGAGCGTCGTCATGATCCACGGGCACCCACTGCCGGACACCCTGCACCAGGTGGGCATGGATGGCGAGCACCTGACCGCCCTGCTGCGGAGGGCCGGGGTGCACCACCTGATCGACGCAGACCTCGTGATCCTCGAACCGCGCGGCTCCCTCACCGTGATCCGTCGCGGCCAGCAGATCGACCCAGCGCTCCTGACGGATGTCCGCGGCGCCGAGCGGATCCCGCCGTCACTGCTGCGCAGCGCCCACGCACCCCACAGGCGACCCTGATCCACCCCGCTGATCCGGCTACGTTGTGATGGAAATCGGGGAGGTATTTCCACGGAAATGTCACCGGATCGGCGAGAGGTGACACCGGATCGGCGAGAGGTGAGAGGGGTGGGCGCGGCGCCGCCCCCTCAGCGCAGGGACTCGAACTTCCGCGCCCAGGCGCTGCCGATGGGGTTCGCGTCGGCGACCATGATCGAGAAGCGGTCCCCGGCGATCTCCGCCACCTCGGTGAGGGCCACCCGCCGCTCATGCTCGGGGGAGTGGTCCAGGCGGCGCACCCCGTCGGCGAGGATCTGGCGGAAGGAGTCGGTGCGGCCCAGGAACGCCACGAACGGCAGGCCGAACTTCTCCTGGTAGCGGGCTGACAGGTCCGTGAGCGCCTCGACGTCCTCCTCCCCCAGGGAGTCCAGGGCGAGCGAGCCCACGTCCTGCGAGATCCGCCCGGCCTCCTCCTCATCGGCCGTCACCAGGGTGCCCATATCCGGGTAGGCGGCGATCAGCGCATCCTGCTCGGACCGGTCCGCGGCGAGCACCGCGTCCTCGATCGCCTCCCGCAGCGCGGGCGCATCGGCGAAGGGCCGCGCCTGCCACGCCCGCTCCAGCGGCCACGTGGCCCCGTTGAACAGCGTGCCGAAGGTCGCCACGAACTCCTCGCGGTCCATGGCGTTGACTGCCTCGATGCCGATTCGTCGGCCGCTCGCATCGGTCGCCACATGGGAGCCCTGCTGGCGGCCGATGTGGAAGAACAGCAGGTTCAGCACGATCGCGGTGATCGCCCCGACGGTCACGCCGGAGGAGACGAACACCTGCGCCCACGCCGGGAACACCCCGGCGATGTCCGGCTTGAAGCTCACCAGCATCGCCAGACCCAGCGAGGTCCCCACGATCACGCTGTTGCGGTTATCGGTCAGATCCACCGTGGTGAGAGTCTGGATGCCCACCAGCGCCACCGAGGCGAACAGCGCGAGCGACGCCCCGCCGAGCACGGGGGAGGGGATCGCCTCGACCACCGCACCGGCCTTGGGCAGCACACCGAGGATGATCATGATGACGCCCGCCCCGGCCACCACCCAGCGGGAGGTCACGCGGGTGAGCCGCACCAGCCCGATGTTCTGCGCGAAGCACGTGTACGGGAAGGAGTTCAGCACCCCGCCCAGCAGGGTCGAGAGGCCGTCGGCCCGCAGCGCCTCGGCGATATTGCGCGGCCGGATCCGCTTGCCCACGATCTCCCCGGCGGCGAACACATCCCCAGTGGTCTCCACCATCGTGATGAGCATGACGATGATCATGGAGACGCACGCGGTCAGCGAGAACGCCGGCCAGCCGAAGTAGAACGGGGTGGTGACCCCGAAGGCGCTCGCCTCGGTGACGCCCGCGAAGGACGTGTCCCCCAGCAGCAACGCCACCGCCGTGCCGATCACCAGCCCCAGCAGCACCGCGATCGTGGCCAGGAAGCCGCGGAAGAAACGCTGCACCAGCACGATGATCCCGAGCGTCCCCAGCGCGTACAGGATGTCGCGGGTGGCGGGGGTGCCCTCGGCGTAGTTGGTGATGTCCCCAGCGGAGACGCCCAGCAGGGTGATGCCCATCGTGGTCAGCACCGTGCCGATCACCACCGGCGGGAAGAACCGCAGGATCCGCGCGAAATACGGGGCGGCGAAGAACGTGAACAGACCCGCCACGATGATCGAGCCGTAGATCATCGGCAGCCCCTCGGCGCCGCCCTCACCGCCCGTGGCCGCAAGGCCGATCGCGATGATCGGGCTGACCGCCGTGGTGGTCACCCCCTGGATGATCGGCAGGCGCACCCCCACTTTCCAGAACCCCACCGACTGGATCAGCGTCGCGATACCGCAGGTGAACAGGTCCGCGTTGATCAGGTGGATGGTCTGCTCCGCGGACAGGCCCAGACCGCCGGCGATCAGCAGCGGCACGATCACTGCGCCCGCGTAAAAGGCCAGCACATGCTGGATCGACAGCACCGCGAGCTTCCCAGGAGCGGGCACCTGATCGACAGGATGCTTCCGGGCAGCAGCGGGAGAGGGGGCAGGGACGGCGGTCATGACGGTCCTTCGACACAGCGCGGGGGTGGGGCGGGATACCGCGCCCCAGGGTAAGCCTCCGCCCGGATACGGGCATGCCGGGGCCTGCGAGCCGTGCACCGGTCCATGGGAAGATGCCTCCATGAGCCTCGTGAGCACCCTGCGCACCGTGCGGATCCTCGCCTCCCAACGGCCCACCACCCCGCCGCGGTCCATCGCCTCGCCGTCCCGCGTCCACCGCGAACGTCGCGGCCGGGTGCCGGTCACCTGGATCGACCGCGACCGCGCCGCCGACGGCATCATCGTGCACCTGCACGGCGGAGACCACCTGTACGGGGCGGGCCGCGCGGACTGGGCCTGGCTCGAAGAGGTGGCGCGCCGCTCCGGTGCCGCCGCCGTGATGATCCACCACCGCCTGGCGCCCCGCTTCCCCTTCCCCGCCGGGCTGCACGACGTCCTGGCTGTCATCGAGGATCTCAGCGAGGACGTGACCCTGCGGCCCGGGCACTGGGTGCTCAGCGGTGAGGGATCCGGCGCCGCGCTCGCTCTCGCCGCCGCGCAGACCCTCGCCGAGCAGGGCGCGACCCTCCCGGCCGCGCTGCTGGTCGAGTCACCGTGGGTGGACCTTACCCGCGAGCAGCATGACCTCGATCAGCTGCGCACCGCCGCCGAGCTGTACACCGCATCCGTCCCGCGCGAGGATCCGCGGATCAGCCCGGCGCTCGCCGACCTCGCTGGTCTGCCGCCCGTGCTCATCGTCGCCGGGGAGCACGATGAGCTGCGGCAGGACGCCCAGGACCTCGCCACCGCCCTCATCCGCTCCGGCACGCCCCGCGAGCTCGTGAGCGTTACGGCCGGTCGCTCCCCGGCGGTCCGCGGTGAGGGTCCTGCTGCGCAGGAGGCCCGTCGGCACCAGATCCGCGCCATCCGCGAGGTGCTCGCCCCGTGACCCACCCCGTTCAGGGCTCGGTGACGTGGGATGGTGTCACCCCCGCGGTCGAGACGATCCACGAGCTGCTGTGGCGGTTCACCACCAGCGGGGCGCTGCGCATCGCCCTGCAGCAGATCCGCCTCGCCCCGGACCCGGATGGAGGGCAGGACAGCCCCGGGGACAGCCCCGAGGTGCACGAGGTCATCGACGAGATCGCCGATGTGGGGGGCAACCTCGTCTCCCTGCCGCGGCGGGACGCCGTGCGCGCCGACGCCGAGATCTCTGCGCAGCTCGATGCGGCGTTCGCCCGCCTGTGGGCCGATGTCGCCGCAGACCTGGGGCAGAGCCCGGACATGCTCTCGGTGCTCCTGGACGCCGACGGGCAGCGCTTGGTCTACGTGACGTTCGACGTCGCCGTCACCGCCCGAGAGCTCGCCGAACGGCCCCAGCATCCGGCGCTGCACGGCGGGGCGCACCACATCGCCCATCACGCCCCGGCCCTCGATGACCTGCGCGACCGCCTCGCGCCGCCCGAGCCCAGCCGGATCTGCCAGGCCTGGGACGAGCTGCGCGAGACGCTGCGCCGCCTGCGCTGAGCTGCTGCGCCCCGCGGCGTCGGCTCACACCGGCTGGACCATGCCCCGCATCCCGCTCGCGGTCGCATCCGGCAGCTGCACACCCATCGCGGTGGCGAGCGTGACCCCCAGATCCGCCCAGGATCCCTCCACCGGGCCCTCCGGCAGGCCCGGTCCGCGCGCGGAGGCCACGGTGGGGGCCGACGGGTCGCTGACCGCGCGCGGCCCCGCATAGTACGGATCCTCGCCGTCCACGAGCGGCCGATGCGTCGCCGGCAGCCCGAACACCGTGCCCGGCGTGCCCTCGAGCACCCCGATCACATCGGTCTCGCGCGTGGCCCCCACCCCGTCGGCCACCTCCCGCAGCGTCAGCCGCGTATGCGCCCCCAGCTCCCGCAGCGCCGCGAGGGTCTGCCCGCGCACCGCTGCCGGTTCCTCGCGCCGCACATGGATCACGCCGCGCGGACCATCGGGCCACACGAGTGCCCGGAACTGCGCGATGCGCGTACCGTCGGTGCGCAGCAGCCCGGCTGCGGCCAGCTCCGTGTTCGGGTGGACCAGCAGCGCCGTGGGCACGAGCGGCCGACCTGGCACCAGCACCACTCGGTCGTCGGTCTGTGTGGCGAAGGCGCTGCGGATCCGCTGGATCGCCTCAACCGTGTCGGACAGGGAGCGGGAGACCTCCGGGCCATCCAGGCCCGCGCAGCGTCGCGCCGCCCCCAGGCCCGTCAGCCGCACCGCCATGAGGTCGATGCGCCCCGCGACGAGGGCCTCCTCCGCGATCTCGGCGACCAGCGCATCGGGCGCCACCTGGGACAGCTGCACCCCGGCGGCCCGGCGCTGAGCCAGATGCTCGGCGACCATCCGCGGGGAGCTCGTCGCCTCCGTCATCTGCCAGCGGTTGCGGTAGTGCCGCAGGTCCTCCACGAGCGGCAGGCACAGGTCGATGCCGCTGCCGGCGGTGGCCGGCCACTGCAGCGCCGCGCACATCCCACCTGCCTCGCGCACCCGGCAGAACAGGGTCTGGGCGCGCATCGCCGCGGAGTACCAGGTGGAGCGGCGCTCCGGGGCGGTGGGGTCGAAGGGCTCCTCGGTCGCCACCCCGGTGTGGGCGACGGTCGCGCCGGTGGTCAGGCTCGCCAGCGCCGGTGCGGACTCCGAGGGCCCGCCGGGCCGGACCGTCAGGGTGCGGGTATCCGGGGCATGCAGCAGGCTCGTCGCCTCGAAGGCCTCCAGACCGTCGACGGCCAGGATCAGTGTGCGTCCGGCTTCCATCGGCTCCCCCTTCTTGCTCCGCGGCGGTGCGTGCACCCGCAGAACCTTAAGGAGGGCTGGCGACCTCGGTGCGAGGCGCCGGTGAGCGGGGGAGGGCGGCCAGATGAACACCCGGTGCTGCAGTCGGATCCCCGTCACGGAGAGTGTGCCGCGGATGTCAGCACTCGACGTAGGTCCTGTGGTCAGCGGTGAACGTCCCGCTGTCCTCGAGCACATCCTCCGGGGTGATGACGGGGTGCTCGATCACCTCGGCCATGGTTGCGCGCTGCGCGGCCTCATGGTTCTCGGCTTCCTCCAGGGCCGGGGTCAGCAGGGCGTTCGCAGCGTCGGTCGCGCAGTCATCGAGACCGTGCAGGAGCACGTGCAGACGGCCCGGTGCGGGGCTGCCGTCCGTCTCCATCGCCGCCACCAGCCCCACCTGGATGGCCATCACCCCGACGCGCCGGGTGGTGGTGTCGATGACGGTGTGGGCGATGGTCGCTGCGAGCACCAGCGCTGGTGTGCCGTCATCGGAGGCGCGGTGCCAGCCCGCGGCGATCGCCGGGGCGCCGACGGTGCGGAAATTCGGGGCGAGCGCGAAGGAGAGGAAGTGCCCCCGGCGCTCGGCCCAGGTCGATGTCACCTTCTCCGCGAGGGTCTGCGGCACTGTCTCGAGCATGAGGGCTTCCCGCTCGGCGGGGTCGAGGTCCTGCTGCCGTGCGGGGCTGAGGTAGGCGGTGTCCACGAAGGTCGTGATCTCATCGCGTAGGTCATCGAGCGTTGAGTCGTCCTCGCCGAGCTCCTGCCAGCCCTCGAGGCCGACGGCGGCGCCCTGGATCGGCAGGGCGCGCAGCTCTTCGGCGGTGCGGGCGTTCCACACCTGCGGGTCGAGTTCAGCGAGCGGGTCGCGCGGCACCTGAGAGGAGGTGGCGACGGGGGAGGGGCCGCAGCCGACGGCCAGCAGCGCCGGGGACGCGGCGAGCGCGGTCAGCAGGATGCGGCGGCGCGGGAGCTGCGGGCGCGGCAGCAGGGGGCGCGGGGTGCGGGAGGTCATCGTGGATCGGGCTGCGCGGCATCGGCGCGGCCGGACTCGGCGTTCATGCGCTGATGGATTGTTCGGGCGCGGTCATGGTCGCGCTGCACGGCGTCGTCCACGAGGTGCTTGGTGCTGTGCTCGGGCTCCTCCGGCTGCATCACCAACCACACCACCACCGCGAGGGTCAGCAGCAGACAGATGGCCACGAGGATCAGCATGAGCGTCCAGTCGAAGGGGACCGGATCCCAGAACGGGTCGCCGCGGAACCCCCCGGCCAGGGGCGCGCCGGGGATCTGCGTCAGCCGGTCCATCGTTGCCCCCTTCGTCCCTGCGCTCACGGCGCCGCGACGGGCGCCCGGAACCGCTCCAGCATAGCGGGCAGGCCGTGGCGGACCCCACGCCGGTTATGCTGAAAACATCATGGCTGACGTTATTGTGGGGCGCTTCGCGCTCATCGACCTGATCGCCAAGGGCGGTTCCGGGTCCGTCTGGCGCGCCTGGGACTCCAAGACCAAGGAGCTGTGCGCCGCGAAGGTGCTGCGGCAGCGCGATTCCGCAGACCTCATGCGCTTCGTACGCGAGAAGGGCGTCAGCTTCGACCATCCGCATCTGCTGACCCCCTACGGGTGGGGCGCCGAGGATGAGCACGTGGTGATCGCCATGCCGCTCGTCTCCGGCGGCACCCTGGAGGCGGTAGTCAAAAAGCGCGGCAAGCTCGCCGAACCCGCCGTGGTAGTGATCCTGGACCAGCTGCTGTCCGGGCTCGCGCATGTGCACTCCCAGGGGTGGATCCACCGCGATGTGAAGCCCGCGAACATCATGTTCGAACCGCGCGGAAGGGCGTGGCCGGTCTCGCGTCTGGCGGACTTCGGGATCGCCGTGCATGAGACCGATGTGCGCTTCACCCACGTCGGCATGGTCAACGGCACCCCCGGGTACATGGCCCCGGAGCTGTTCGCGATGGCTGAGCCCGCCCCTTCCCATGACCTGTATGCCGCGGGCGTGGTGGCGCTTGTGGCGCTGAACGGCCCGCTCAAGCTGCGTGATGGCGCGTTCCGCCCCGATGAGCTGACCCAGCATCTGCGCGGCGTGACCCCGAAGCTCTCCGCGGTGATCCGCAAGCTCGTGGCCGCACAGCCGGAGGACCGCTACCAGGACGCCGAATCGGTGCGCCGGGACCTGCCGCGCGTGCCGCAGGGCTACCCGCTGACCCTGGCCGACGGCACCCCCCTGGAATTCCACGACACCCTGGATCCGCTGCCGCCGAACGCCCCCGGTGCCGCGCGGCCCGAGCGTCCCGCCCCGCATCCCTCGGCCTCCTCGATGGAGGCGATCAGGGCCGGGCAGGTGCAGCAGGGCTTCTCTCCGCCCTCCGCGTCCCCGCAGACCGGGCAGCGGCTCGTCCCCGGGGGGCAGCCGCCGGGCGCGGCGGGGCATGGCCCCGGCTACGGCCCGGGCAGCCCGCCTGGAGCTCCCGGGCAGCGAGGACCCGGCGGCCCCGGTGGGCCCGGCGGGTCACATGTGGCCGGCACGACGCAGACCGCTGCCTCCACCACCACGACGGGGGCGCGCCGCGGCCCGGACCGCAGCACGATGATCGCCGTGACCATCGGCGCCCTCGCCGCAGTGGTGCTCGGCGTGATCGCGGCAGTGGTGCTCGTGATGATGTTCGGCCCCGGCAGCTCGGCCGGGCCCGCGAGCCCCGTCGACCCCGCCTTCGCTCACGTGGAGCCGGGGCAGGAGTGCGTCAGCGAGGACCTCGGTGTCATCGGCATCACCGAGGACGGCACGTACCTGTCCTGCCGCGCCGACGGCGAGGGCGGGCTCGCCTTCGGCTGAGCTGCCCTCCGCGCCCTCACCGCAGACGTAACCCGCCCGGGGCCCGGTTCAGCGCCGGGCGATGGAGCTGACGTTCAGCGCCTGCAGCAGCGCCTCCCGTCGTGGATCCATGAGCAGGTCGATCACCAGGTCCTCCTGCCCCTCCTCCCGGGCGGTGAGGCGCCAGCGCAGCTGCTGCGGGGTGATCACCTCGGCATCGTCGACGACCAGCTGGGCGATGTCCTGCATGTTGCGGCCGCTGGCGGCCAGTGCCGCGTCCAGGCGGCGCCGCCGCTCAGCCCGCGGCACGTCGGGATCCATGTTGTCGGCGAAGAAGCGGTCGGCGAGGTAGGAGTTGTCGGTGCGCAGCCAGGCCAGGGCCGCCTCCGCGGCGGTGCGGGTGCACGGCCCGAGCGGGATCGGGGCGGGGGCCAGCAGCTGCGGCAGCTCACGCTGCAGGACCCGCAGTGCCTGCATCCCCAGCGGCACCGCGGGGGCGTACTTCGAGTTGGCGAGCGCCACGATGCCCACGCCGCTGTCCCGATGCCAGGCCATGAACGAGCCGTAGCCGGGGTAGCCGCCGGAGTGGGAGATCACCTCGCCCAGATCCGGGAACTGCTCGATGACCAGGCCGAAACCGTAGCCGCGGATGCGATCGAAGCTCCCGGCATCCGTGCTCTGATCGGCGGCCCCGGCCTCCGGCGAGGCCTGGGGGCGGCGCGCGGGCAGCATCTGGTGGCGGTGCATCTGCTGCATCTCGCGGCGGGAGGCGGTGGCGAGCGGTCCGCGCGGACGTTGGGCCGCATCGGGCGCATCGGCTGCGGCGAGGAACCGCACCCAGCGCGCCACATCGGTCACCGTCGAGAACAGTCCGGCCATCGCCCCGTAGGCGCCGGGGCCGGACAGCGGGACGGACTCGAAGCGGGTGGCGTCGGTGCGGTCAGCCACCCGGTGGCCGACGGCCAGCTGGTCCTTGTCGATCTCGACATCGCTCCAGCCGGTGTCCCGCAGCCCCAGGGGGTCCAGGAACCGCTCGCGGATCTCCTCGCGGTAGCTGTTCCCGGTGACTTCGTCGATCACGCGGCCCAGCAGCACATACCCGGTGTTGGAGTACTCGAAGCCGGTGCCGGGACGGTGCACGGCACCCAGGCCCTGGCGCAGCATGGCGTCGAAGTCCTCGGGGCTCATCGCCTCCTGCCGGTCACCCCACGGGTTGTCCGTGACGAGCCCGGCGTTCATGCTGAGCAGCTGCCGCAAGGTCGGCTCGCGGTCATCGGCGGCCAGGGCGAACGCTCCGGCGGCCGCCGGGACGTACTGGGAGATCGAGTCATCCAGGCGCAGGGCGCCCTCATCGCGCAGCGCGAGGATCGTCGCGGCGGTGAAGGATTTCGTCATCGAGGCGATGCGGGAGACGGTCGCCTCGTCCATCGGCCCGCTGCCCGGGGCGGGCATCCCGTCCAGCAGCTCCCGCTGCCCCGCCGCTCCGTGTGCGAGAATCCCGCGGTCATGCTCGTGCCCGCCGATCACCGCCCAGGTCACCCCGGCGGTGCGATGCTCGTCCACCGCCGTGCTGAACAGGGACGCAAGCTCGGTGCGCACTGCGTCGGGCACGACCTTGGCGGGCGTCTGGGAGGAACGGGGGGCAGGGGAGGTGGAAGGCATGGACGTCACTGTAGGCGCTCGCTGTGGGGCTCGGTGAAGAAGGCGTGGAGCGTCGCGGCCGCCTCGGCGCCGAGCTCAGCCTCCAGCAGCTCCGGGCGCAGCCGGGTGGGATCCAGGCCCGTCGGACGCTCGGGAAGCTCGGCGCGGGGGCGCTGCGGCTCCTCCACGAGATCCGCAAGGCTCATCCCGCGCAGGGTCAGCAGCAGCGTGGGATCCGCGTCCACGGCCTCCACCAGCACATATACCAGGGCGCTGACGTGTCGGCAGGGGCCGGGCCAGTCCAGGCAGGAGCAGTCATGGGACAGCTCCGAGGCGTCACGCGGCAGCAGCGGAACCTGCGCGGCAGCCAGCTGCTCCTCGACCGGCTCCGGGTAGCTGCCCCCGGCCAGACGTGCCGGCAGCTCGGGATGCTGCCGGGCGATGCGCCGCACCTGTGTCGCCTCCCCCGGACGCAGCGGCGGCACGTCGATCCGGGCCTGGTACAGGTTCCCGTCGGCGTCGAGCACATCGCCGCGCGCCGCCCCGGTCTGCACATCCAGCCACTGCACCCGGCCGGCGCGCGCATCGGCCTTCCCGCGCGCGATCCGCCCCGGCCCCAGCAGGCGCTCGATCCGCTCCCGCAGCGCCGTGGCCTGCCAGGCCTTCCCCACCGGGCCACGGCGGGAACGCAGCTGAATGCTCATCGGTCCTCCGCATCATCCAGGCGCAGCAGCTCCAGCAGCCGGTCATCGTCCAGATCCCCGATCCACTCCTCACCCGGGCCGATGGTCAGCTCCGCGAGCGCCTGCTTGTCCTGCAGCACGTCATCGATCCGCTCCTCGATCGTGCCGGCGCTGACCAGGGTGTGCACGGTGACATCACGGCGCTGGCCGATCCGGTAGGCGCGGTCGGTGGCCTGGTTCTCCACCGCCGGGTTCCACCAGCGGTCCAGATGCACCACATGGTTCGCCGCCGTGAGGGTCAAACCGGTGCCGCCGGCCCGCAAACTCAGCAGCATCACCCCGGGCCGATCGGGGTGCTCCTGGAACTCGGCGACCATGCGGTCCCGCGCGGGCTTGGGCACCCCGCCGTGCAGGAAAGGCACCTCGATGCCGTAGGCGGAAAAACGCTCCGTCCAGTACGGCACCAGCAGATGCCCGAACGTCGTGAACTGCGTGAACACGAGCGCTTTGTGACCCTGCTCGAACACGGTCGCCAGCAGGTCATCCACCAGCTCCAGCTTGCCCGAGCGGGACTGGCCATCGCGCAGCAGCGGCGAACCATCCTGCAGGAAGTGCGCTGGATGGTTGCACACCTGCTTCAGCCGCGTGATCGCCCCCGCCACGAGAGTGCGACGGCGCCCCGGGGGTTCCCCGCCGATCTGCGCCATGAGCTCCTCGACCACCGCCTCGTACAGGCCTGCCTGCTCCGGCGTCAGGTTCACCACCCGTTGCAGCTGGATCTTCTCCGGCAGATCGCTGATGATCGATCGGTCCGTCTTCAACCGCCGCAGCACAAACGGGCTGGTGATGAACTTCAGGCGGCTGAGCGCCGCGGCATCGCCCTCCTCCTGGACCGGGGTGGCGATGCGGTCGGTGAAGCTCTGCGCACTGCCCAGCAGACCGGGATTCACCACCTCCATGAGGGAATGCAGATCCCCCAGCCGGTTCTCCACCGGCGTACCCGTCAGGGCCAGACGGTGCCGTGCCTTCAGGCGCCGCGCCGCCTGCGTGACCTGCGTGCTGGGGGTCTTCACATGCTGCGCCTCATCCAGCACCAGGCGATGCCACGGCACCGCGGCCAGCAGGTTCTGATCCCGCGCCAGCAGCGAATACGTCGTGATCACCAGATCGACATCCTCCGCTCCAGCCACGAAGGACTCATCGCGCAGCCGGTCCCCGCCGTGATGGACATGCACCGCCAGATGCGGGGCGAACCGCGCGGCCTCCCGCTGCCAGGACCCCACCACCGACATCGGGCACACCAGCAATGTGGGGCCGATGGGATGCTGCCGGCCCTCCGCTGCGGCAGTCAGCGCCTCCTCCCGCTCCCGGCACAGCAGCGCGAGGACTTGCATCGTCTTGCCCAGCCCCATGTCATCGGCGAGGATCCCGCCCAGCTGCAGGCCGTGCAGGGCCCACAGCCAGTTCAGGCCCTGCAGCTGATAGGGCCGCAAGGTGGCGCGCAGCGTCGCCGGGGGCGGCAGCTCGGCCGGACCCGCACCGCCCGGCAGCAGCCGCGCCAGCCCATCGGCCCCGCCCGCGAGCATCGCGGAGATCCCGAAGTCCACATCAGCCGCCTCGGGGGAGAGGATCATCGAGAACATCTCGATCCACGGCGCCTGCCCCACCACCTCGAAGGGGGCGCTCGCCGGGGCGAGGGGCACCACGGTCCCGTCGGTCCCTGGGAGCGAGAGCCGGGGCAGGGGCGCGCGGGCGAGCGGGAAGGTGGTGGAGCGAGAGCGGAAGCTCTCCAGGAACCGCTCGGCGGCGCGCAGCGTCGTCGGATCCAGCCGCACCCACTGGCCGCGCAGATGCACGAGCTCCGACTGCGCGGAGCGGATCTGCTCCATCTCCTCCGCGGTCAGCTCCGTCTCCCCGACGGCGACGCGCCAGCTGAAACGGGCCATCGCCTGCAGGCCCACCCCGGAGCCGTCCCGCGGCTGCTCCTGCTGCTCCTCCTCAACCTCCAGGGGGCGCAGGGTGGTGCGCTGGGCGGTCCACTCGCGGGGCAGCAGCACCGTCACCCCCGCCTCCTCGAGCGCCGGGGTGTCCAGGGACAGGAAACGGGAGGCCTCGGCCGTGGTCAGCAGCCAGTCCACGCCCGTGTCATCCACCGCGGCCTCTCGGACCGTGGGGGCCAGGCGCATCACCTCGGCGCTTGCCTCCGCCGCCCCCGCCGGGGTGAGGTCCCCGACGGCCCGCAGATCCGCCACCGGGTGCACCGTCCCATCGGGCTCGCGCAGGCACGTCTGCAGCGGCCACGCCGAGCCGAGCGGCGGCGCGAACAGCCGCACCACCAGCTCGTTCTCGCGTGAGCCGAGGGTGACGCCGGGGCGGCCCGAGTCCGTGTATGCGGACAGCGCCCGGTCCAGGCGGCGCCGGGCGGGCAGCTCGAGCGGCAGGTCCCCATCGCCCGCCAAGGCCGTGAGCACCCCGTGCGGGTCCGGGGTCTCGGGGCGCGCGGCCAGGTGCGCGGCAAAAGCGGTGCGGGCGCGGGCATCGACCAGGGCGTGCAGCAGCGGCGGGGCGTCGCCGTCGGGGGCGTGCCAGCGCAGCACCCCGCGCGCGAACCGCTCCCCGCTGCGGATCCGCAGGTTCCGCTCCGCGACCAGCTCGCGGGCCCGCAGATCCAGCACCGCCGCAGCCACCAGATCCGGCATGGCGATCAGCTCGGGGCTCAGACGCACCGCCGCACCCTCGGCCACCAGGTGCGCCAGCTGTTCCTCGAGCTCAGCGCCGAAACGCTCGATGAGCAGCTCGTGCACCGCATCCATGAAGGCCGTCAGCCCCGGTCCCTCCCGCGGCAGCGCTGGGACCCGTCGGCCCTGCTCCGCGCTGCCGATCCGCACCCGGTGCCGCAGCCGCTCCGGGGCACCCGCGAGCGCTGCCGCAAGCGGCGGTGGCGCGTCCGCGTGCAGGGCGGCGAGGTCCTCCAGGGCGCGGGAGCGGCCCGGGCCGGTCTGCTCGCGCACCCACAGGGCAGGACCCAGATCGTCATCGACGATCAGGTGCAGGCGACGCTCAGGCATGCTCGAAGCCTAGGGGCGCACGCCCACACCCGTCGGGGCGCTGTGGATAACTGGGCACTGTGGAGGACGTTGCGAAAGGCGCCCGGGACGTGCGTGGCGGCGACGGCGGGCCGACGCTCACAGCCCGTCGATGATCAGCGCTGTCGCATTCATCCAGGCGTTCTTCGTGGCATCAGAGACCCGAGCCCACTCCAGATGCGAACCATCCACGAACTGCTGCTCATAGGGCACTTCGGTGACCGCGCGGGTGTGCGCCCCGAAGTGCGCCATCAGACGCGAACGCAGCTTCGGATCGAACTTCCCCTTCGAGGAGTGGGACAGGATCGTCACCGCATTGTCGACCTGCTCCGCCAGGCCCGTTGCCCGCAGCTCATCGATCATCCAGGCGGCCGCATTGAAGGTGTCCTCGCGCACCGTGGAGATGATCACCAGCTGATCGGCGCTCTCCACCGCCGCGAGCCAGTTCGAGGCTCGCACATTGTTGCCGGTGTCGATCACCTTGATGCGGTAGAAGCGCGAGAGCGTGTCATCCAGCTCCTGGAATGCCTCGGCATCGATCGAGGCCATCGACCCGGGATCCTCATCGGAGGCGAGGATGTCAAAGCGCATCTCGCCCTGCGGTCGCACATACGGATCCAGGTCCGAGTTGCTCGCCCCACCCGCATGCAGCTCATCGATGTCATGCAGCAGGTCCACCACGGTGCGGTGATGCTCGGTGGGCAGCCCGCGCCAGCCCAGCGTCCCCCGCGTCTCATTGTTGTCCCAGGCCAGCACGTTGCCGCCGCGGATTACGCCCAGCGTCGCGGCGATCATCAGCGAGGCGGTGGTCTTATGCGCGCCGCCCTTGAGGTTCACCACCGCGATGTTCTTCGGGCCGTCCAGGGGCCGACGGATCCGCTCCAGACGCTCGATCTCGAAGCGCTCCTTCTTACCCGGGCGCGGTGAGATCACCCCGCCGGTCAGCTTTGTGATCAGGCCCGGCAGGCCCTTGGTGGCCTTCAGGCGGCGGTCCTTGCGGGTGGAGGACTGCAGATCCTGCAGGGTAGGCCGGCCGTCCGCGCCCGGCACGGTGCGCGGGGCGAGCGGCTTCTTCTCCCGCACGGGCGTGGTGCGCCGACGCGGCGGCTCCGAGGCGGAGGCCGCCGACGGGGCGGAGCTCGCTGAGGGGGCCGAGGGGGCCGAGTGGGC